>JAJZCA010000058.1 GCA_021798735.1 Acidobacteriota bacterium
TGCCTCCCGTAGGAGTCTGGACCGTGTTTCAGTTCCAGTGTGTCCGTGCGCCCTCTCAGGCCGGATACCGATCACTGCCTTGGTGGGCCATTACCCCGCCAACTAGCTAATCGGCCGCGACCCCCTCTTTCAGCGCATTGCTGCTTTGACCCGTAGGTATTATGCGGTATTAGCCCAGGTTTCCCTAGGTTATCCCCCACTAAAAGGTAGGTTAGTCACGTGTTACTCACCCGTGCGCCACTTTACTCATGGATTGCTCCACTTTCTCGTTCGACTTGCATGTGTTAGGCACGCCGCCAGCGTTGATTCTGAGCCAGGATCAAACTCTCGTTTGAAACCTGATGCATCTTGATTCGACGGAGGTCGAAGAGCAAGATGCTACTTCGCAGCGCTCGAAAGGCTGCGAAGCCTATACTAGTGAGAATGACTAAACCACAACTTCATCGTCATCTCACGACTGGCATATTCAACCAATTGTCAAAGATCCTTAAGAAATTTCGCCTGAGCGAGTTCTTTTTGGATCGAGCTGCCGGATGATTCCAGCAGGTCCTCGAACTTTGCGCGGGGCCAGGAATGACTGCTTTTCGACACTGGCTACTGTTTTTTGCGCGACCAAACCAGACTATCAAGATTTGGCTACTACTGTCAAACAAAAGTGAATCTTTTTTTTGCCGACTTTCCGTTACAGCATGGAATGTCGTTCTCCGCTTCGTGCCGGCGACTTATTAAGAGGCGATCCGCCCGCCGCATGCCCGCTGTTCGAGCCGGATTTGCGGAAAGTCTTCTTGGCTATCTATGGGAATGGTAGTGCGAACAAGATGCCTGGATCAGGCAGTTCCGTTCTGCTGGACTACGAATTCTGCTCTAGATATCTAGATGCGCTTGCGGAGCTCTATACGCCCAGTCATGAACATACTCTTATTGAAGGCAACGCGCAACCATTGTGCTGTTGAAAAGCGATCCACGACTGTTGAAAATCCCGGCGCCTTTCCACGCGCAATTTAAAAAATCTCTTCATCGGTATTTACCTGCTGCTGCGGCTTCGCTGATTCTGAAAAAATTCGGATCCGCATGTTCGCAATCGTTCGCCGATTCCAGAGCGCCACTGCGGTCGCTCCCAGCAGTGCTGCCCCACCCATCAGAAATGCCGTTGACCAACGGCCCCTTCCTGCCCCCATCTTCATGGGAAGGCCTGCAGCAATTTCATGGTCTGATATCTTCGAGTCTCGTTTCCGTAAGATTTTCATGTTCTCTTTCTGCTTCCCGCACTGCGTAGCCATCACAAGTATGGCATACCGCCTGGATCTGGAGCTATCTATCTTTAGAATCAATCTACGAAGGGAACCGTCGGCCCAAAATCGGGCTTCTTCCGCTCATCGAAAATCACCCGCTTCTATGGAATTTGGAAGAAGAGTCGAAAAAAATATATGGAAAATACAAATTTTTCGTGCATCATTGAGGATTCTATGGCATCCTATTTCTGTAGAGGAATTGAAGCTGCGCCGCTGAATGTATCCAGAATGGCGCTCCATCCTCAGCAAGTTGCGTCACTGGCCTCCCGGCACGGACAATCAAATGTTCGTGCCGTCTTTTTTTGCCCATAGCTTCTGGGGTTCCTTGGGCGCATCCGGGGACAGCAAAACACCATGCCCATCCGGCGCAAGCTCGTCAATCAAGCAAAAACCTCTGTTTGGCCGCCGCCATCCGCGCGTCTTATTTTCTGTGGCGCTTCTGCTCATACATGTTGGAATCCGCTTTGGCGCAGAGTTCTTCCACTGTCTGCGCATCATCCGGATAAATTCCCAGGCCGATACTCGCGCCCACCGGCAAACGAACCGTCCCCAAGATGATGGGCTCTCTTAAATCCGCCGTCAGTTTGGCAGCCAGCACTTGTGCTCCATGTGGCTGCAGCAGGTCGGAGACGACCACCATAAATTCGTCTCCACCCGCGCGTGCAATCGTGTCGGCCTTTCGGATACGCATCTGCAACCGCGTGGCCACGATGCGCAGCACTTCATCGCCCACAGGATGCCCGTAGGTGTCGTTAATCTGCTTGAAATGGTCTAGATCAATCAGCAACACGGCCACGCGTGCGCCATTGCGCTCCGCCCTCTCCAGGGCTTTGGTCAGCCGATCCTGCAGCAGGCGTCGATTCGGCAAGCCAGTCAGCGGATCATGCAAAGCCAAATGATGGGTGTGATCGATCTGCTCTTCCAGCAATGTCAACAGAATTCCGATTGCGACAATATACTTTGGAATGTTCCAAACGGAGTCCTGAATGTGCAGGCCGGGCCTGTAAATTGACAGCAGGGCCGAGACGGGGAAAACCAACGCCCAGACGAGCAGGCCCACCACGGCCGTCAAAGAACCCGTCGTCCGCTGCGGAAATTTTCTCCAGTACTCAATGCCGGCCATCAGGTAGACCACGAAATAAATGCAGTCGAGTCCGTAGACCTGCTGCCGGTAATACGTCACGAATGCCAATAAAACGACCAGAAAAAACATTAGCAGTGCGTAGACTTTACGCTCGCCGATGCGGCAGCCGGGGTCGTGAAACATGGCTGCCACCACGGTCGCAAGCAACAGCGTCACCGCCGCGTAATACCATAACGTCGTCGATGGATTCAGGAAGACGAATGCGATATAGAGAAGGGTCGCAACCAACCCTGTGGCCGCAACCCAACGCATCCGTACGCTGTAATAGCCGGCGCCCGCTGCATAGATGAACGCCGCTCCGGCAAGCTCCAGCAGGACGGCTGAAATCGTCTGCACAAACGTTTGCAGGCTACCGGGCTGGCCACCGAGTAGCTCCGCCGCAAAGTGCAACAGAATAAAAATCCAGCCCAGCAACCACGCTTGTAGCTTGCCTCCGGCGCGGTGCCGCAGGATGGACCAGAAGACAAACACAAGGATTGTCAGGGCCAGCAAGTCCGGCAGTGGTGCGTAGTTCAACATGGCAAACCAGCGCAGAAATCTTCGTCCAAGGTGTTCATGGGAAGAAAAACCCTAAGACAGCCTCCGGCGGCGTTTGAACCGACCGAATGATGCATGAGTGTGTCCTTAGGTAGTGCCTGTATAGTACGTCCTTACCCTAGCATTTTTGAAAATATTCAAAGCGGATAATCGGTAGCTGTGCCTTGCCATACACGGCCTAATGGTTACCGTTGTAACTCGTAGAGGGTTCTCTTCGCGTCATTGTTCCAGTGAAGACCGTTGGCCCACCGCTTCTACAAGGGTACTTTCGTTTTGGATGCGGTTTCTCGCGGTGTGGTGAAGGCGGAAATATCAACTTTTCGCGGCAGGGATCGTACAATTATAAAATTAGTCTCAGGAGTCGGCATTCTATGCGTGCACGTTTCTGGTTCATCCTTATCGTTGCGCTGATCTGTGTTGCTGGGCACGCCCAATGGACGGATCCATCGGTCGACCTTCCCGCATTCCATGCTGCGCCTCCGCCGCCTGGCGCGGTTCTGCCGCCTATCTTGCACGGCAAGCAATTAACGGGGATCTATTTCCAACTGCCGTGGCAAGCGAAGGTCTATACAGATGCGGCCAAGATCCCCAATGTCCTCTACCAGCTGCCCTGCTATTGTCGCTGCGACCGGGCCATCGGCCATACCAGCTTGCGCAGTTGTTTTCAGGACCTGCATGGCGCCGAATGCAGCACCTGCGCCAAAGAAGGGTATTACGCCTATCGCATGACTCGCAAAGGCTGGACGCCGGCACAGATTCGCGCCGGCATTGAACGCGGCGACTATAAGAAGATAGACTTGGATACTATCGCGGGCGGTCATCGCCACTCCTGAAATCGCCACATCCCGCAACCGTCTTCTCCCCTTCGTACTGCAGGAACATCCCGGCTTGCGCCTGCGAGTGTAAGCATCCTCGCTATCGAAGTTCCGTATCGAGATTGAACCGCGCGAATCGAACTCAGCCGCGGTCGATATAATTGAAGGTGATTCCGAGGAGTCACGTTTTCACTGAGGAGATCCACGTCATGCCCTTACAGCCGACGAAAAACATCTGGCACAACGGAAAACTGATTCCCTGGGACCAGGCGCAAATACACGTCATGTCCCACGTCCTCCATTACGGTTCATCGGTGTTCGAAGGCATTCGATGCTACAAGACCGAGCAGGGCGCGGCCATCTTCCGCCTTCAGGATCACATGCAGCGCATGTTGGACTCGGCAAAAATCTATCGCATGGAATTGCCGTACACACTCGACCAGATGAATGACGCTGTTGTCGAGACCATCGAATCGAATGGCGTGGCGCCGTGTTATATCCGCCCCATCGCTTTTCGCGGCTACGGCGAGTTGGGGGTGAACCCGATGAAGAATCCCATCGAGTTCTACATCGCCAATTTCCCCTGGGGGAAGTATGTCTCCGGCGATCGCGGAGCCGACATCTGCATCTCGTCCTGGAACCGCATGGCACCGAACACTTTGCCTGCGATGGCCAAGGCCGGCGCCAACTACATGAATTCGCAACTCATCCACATGGAGGCCAAGATCAATGGCTTCGACGAGGGCGTCGGTCTTGATGTGAACGGCCTTGTCTCTGAAGGTTCCGGCGAGAATCTCTTCGTCGTACACCAGGGACAGTTGCTCACCTCCTATCTTGGCAGCTCCGTTCTGGCAGGCATCACTCGCTCATCCATTCTCACTCTTGCGCGTGATTTAGGCATCCCCGTTGTCGAACAGCCGATTCCGCGGGAGCTTCTGTACATTGCAGATGAGGTTTTCTTTACCGGCACGGCCGCGGAAGTGACGCCGATTCGCTCGATTGACCGCATCGTGATTAAAGACGGTCACGCCGGCCCCATCACCAAGCAGTTGGCCGCGGAATACTTTGGCATCGTGTCGGGCCAGCGTCCGGATCGTTTCAACTGGCTCACCCCGGTCAAGGTAGCCGTTGACGAACCGGTTTCTGCGTAGCTGCAGCCGATCGCTGCGGAACATAACGGTCAGCAAAGGGGTTGTGTCGGTGCCCATCAGCGACGATTCCGTGAAGCCGGAGCATAGGAACAGGCGCTGGTTTTCTCATATTGTCGGATGCAAAGCTGCATGGCGCATCGGCACAATCCCAGGCAATCCAGCACAATCTTTGCAGGGGTGATCGGTGTTCGTCGCCTGGACGTCTAACCGACAGGCACGAGACATTCTAATTTTTGGAGCCACTAAAAAAATGTCGAGCCAATTGTCTTGTGTTGTAGCGGCAGGCGCGTTAGCCATCGCTCTGCTGCCCGCATCCGCCTTCTGCCAGCCTTCGGACCTCGCCGCAAAAGAAGATCGCCCGCCCGCCGCAGCCCAGACTCCCGAACAGCCTGCGCCGTCGAAAACTTCTGGCACCGTCGACATCGAAGGCAAGACCATTGCGTACACGGCCATCGCAGGTACCTTGACGGTGGGCGCGACAGACCAACAGGATGCCATGATCGGCCCCGATGGAGGGCTGCTTCCCGGCCAGGCAGCTCTGCCGAAAGATCCAGCGCAGGATCCGCCGACCGCGCAGATGTTTTATGTCGCATACTTCAAGCAGGGAGCGGACCCGAATCAGCGCCCCATCACTTTCCTGTACAACGGTGGCCCGGGCAGCTCCACCGTGTGGCTGCATATGGGAGCGTTCGGCCCCAAACGCGTCTTGACGCCCGTCGATACGCACATGCCGCCTGCTCCCTACCGTCTGGAAGACAACCAATACAGTTTGCTCGATGCCAGCGACCTGGTTTTCATCGATATGCCGGGCACGGGCTTCGGCCGCCTCTACGGTAAAGACCACGAAAAGGCCTTCTGGGGTGTGGATCAGGATGCGAACGCCTTCGCCCGGTTTATCGCGCGATTCATCAGTACCTATAACCGCTGGAATTCACCGAAGTATCTTTTCGGCGAAAGCTACGGAACCACGCGCTCAGCCGTGCTGGCGAACATTCTTGAAAATAAGAAGGGCATCGACCTCAACGGCGTCATGCTGCTTTCCCAGGTGCTCAATTTCGGCGATCTGCCCGACGATACGCACGCCAATCCCGGCAATGATCTGCCGTACGAGTTTGCCTTGCCCACCTATGCGGCTACAGCGGCGTACCATCACAAACTGCCGCAGCAGCCCGCCGATCTCCAGACGTTCCTCAAAGAGGTTGAGACCTTTGCAACCGGCGATTATGCGCACGCATTGTGGGAAGGGAATCAGATTTCCGAAACGGAAAAGAGGTCCGTCGCGGAAAAACTGCACACCTACACCGGCTTGCCCGTCGACTACCTGATGAAGGCAAATCTGCGTGTCAGCGGCGGCGAATTTGAGCACGAGCTGCAGGGGGACAATGACCTGACCACCGGACGGCTCGACGCTCGCTTCTCCGGGCCGACCATCACGCCACTGGGCCGTGTGGCGGAGTATGATCCTCAGAGCGCTGCCCTTATGTCGGCCTATCTTTCCTCGTTCAACCAATATGTCCGGCAGGCGTTGAAGTATGGCGATGGCCAGACCTATCTTGGGGAAGCGCTGTTCGGCGGGCATGCCTGGGACAACAAACACGCCCATCCCGGCGGCTCGCCCTCGGATGGCTCCAATGCGTTGAACGTGATGCCCGACCTGGCCAATGCAATAAAGACCAATCCGCAGCTAAAGGTCATGCTGAATGCAGGCTACTACGATCTGGCAACGCCCTTTTTCGCAGCGACATATGAGGAGCATCATCTGCCGATCGATCCCAGCCTGACCAAAAACATCCAGTATGACTACTATGAATCCGGCCACATGGTCTATGTGCGCGACGAGTCGCTGCACCGGCTGCACGACAACGCGGCCGCATTTATACGCAGCACGGAGAATCGCCCGAAGTGAATGTGCCGCGTTCCTTCAGGGCAGCCACGCGCGACCTACGATAGAGACGTTCCATCGCTTCATAAGTGTTGATTCCAGATCCGCCCGAATCGCGCCACACCTGAACGGTTAGCGGCCCCGAGAGGCAGGTTGCCCGTTCCGGTATGACCGTCCATCTATCTGCGGGTATTGCCTCAATGAGCTTCGAGATCGCCGCTCGATCCTTTTCCTGACAGGCGCTTTCGAGTTCTAAATGTTCCGGAGATTCTACAGTTTCCGTTTCTCGCATGATCGCCACCTGGGCTCTGCTTGTTTATGGCAGGCGAAGACAAGGCGAATAGCAGGAGCTTATGCCAGGAACATGCAGTCACCGTAGGAAAAGAAGCGATATTGCCCGGCAACCGCGTGGTTGTAGGCGGCGAGCACCTTCTCTGTTCCGGCAAAAGCACACACCAGCATCAATAGGGTCGACTGCGGCAAGTGAAAATTTGTCAGCAGTCCGCGCACCACGCGAAACTCGTATCCGGGTGAGATAAACATATCCGTTTCTCCGGAATGAGCGCGCAATTCTCCGTCCTCGGATTGCCGCGCGCAGTGCTCCAAAGTGCGCACTGTCGTGGTGCCCACGGCGATGATGCGGCGGTCTTCGCGCCGCGCCAGGTTCACCGCCTGCGCCGTGGGTTCCGGCAACGTATACCGTTCCGCGTGCAAGCGAATGTCCTCCAGTCGCTCCACGCGGACAGGTTGAAATGTGCCGAGACCGACGTGCAAGGTGAGTCTCTCGATTTCTACCCCGCGAGTACGAATCGCCGACAAGATTTCCGGCGTAAAGTGCAATCCGGCGGTCGGCGCGGCCGCCGAACCGCGCTCGGCTGCGAAGACGGTCTGGTAGCGTTCGCGGTCGGAGAGATCATCCGCGCGATGAATGTACGGAGGCAACGGCATGTGACCAATGCGGTCCAGAATCGCATAGAAATCTGCGACTGGCGCAAAACGCAAGCGCCGCTCGCCAAATTCTCCGCGCCCGACGATTTCCGCGGTCAGCAGCGGCGCAGCCTCTGCGGCTGCGGCGACTTCTTCTGGCGCAAAAAAGAACAACCTCTCCCCGACAGGCAACTTGCGCCCCGGATGCACCAGCGCGCTCCACTCCAGGGGCGAGTGCTGCTCGGTCAGAAGGACCTCAACACTTCCCTGTAAATGCTGCTTCGCCGTTGGGTTGCGAGAACTAATGGGCTGCGCATGAATTCCAGCGCGCCGCGCAAGCAGCCTGGCCGGCAGCACGCGCGTGTCATTCAGAATAAGAAGATCGCCCGACTGCAATAGATCCGGAAATTTGCGAAACACGCTGTCCTGCACGCTTCCAGTGGCGCGATCGAGAGCCAGCATGCGAGACGCTGCACGATCATCGAGCGGCTTCTGCGCGATCTGCTCTTGCGGCAACCTGTAGTTGAAATCGCGAACCAGCACAAGAAGTATTCTAGAGGGGTTCCCGATTCCGATGTAGGATTCAGCCAGGCCAAATCCCACATTGGAAGAAAGAGAATATCCTGTTGCTTGCGCTCTAGCGTGAGCTTCGAGCTCTGAAAATGCGAAAAGGAATGAGGGTCGTCTTTTATGCCGAATTCGAATAAGAATCTGCCCATGAGGGAAGCCGTTTTGGTCACTAGCGGGGACCTGCGGTTATCTGCCAACCAGGTTTGCTGGGCCGCTCAGGAAGAGCTTGAGCGCAAGCTCATGCAATGTTTTCAGGATGCCGGCGTTTCGCTGCGGCGGGCCTTTGCGGTCGATTCCAAGAGCGGGCACGGTTTCATCTCAAGCCAGCGCATGGGGATGGATGTCTTTGCTGGAATCGATCCTGAGGCCAATCTGGTGTTTGCAACCGCTGCGTGGCAATACAGCCACCATGTGCTGCCAGGGATGCGCAGCCATCGCGGACCTATTTTGACAGTCGCAAACTGGTCGGGACAATGGCCGGGGCTTGTGGGCTTGTTGAATCTGAACGGATCGCTGGTGAAAGCCGGCGTCAGCTTCAGCACCCTCTGGAGCCAGAATTTCACGGATGAATATTTTCTGGCTCGGCTGAAGGAATGGATTGAGCGGAAAACTGTCACTCACGACCTGTCCCATGTGCGGGATCTGAACCTGAAAGCCTTGCCTGCGGAGACCGTGAGCAAGGGAAAACAGTTGGCTGCCGCGTTGCAGAAGCAGAAGGCCATCCTCGGCGTCTTCGACGAGGGCTGCATGGGCATGTACAACGCCATCATTGATGACGAGCTCCTCAATCCAATCGGCATGTTTAAAGAGAGACTGAGCCAGTCGGCGTTGTTCGCCAGGATGCGCACGATCACGCATGACGAAGCGCAGGCAGTTCGGCAGTGGCTGGACAAAAAAGGAGTGCGGTTTATGACCGGCAAAGATGAGAACTCCGAGCTGACCGATGCGCAAATTCACGAGCAATGCAAGATGTATATTGCGGCTGCCCGCATCGCCGACGACTTTGGCTGCGATGCCATCGGCATCCAGTATCAACAAGGCTTGAAGGACCTGGTTCCGGCTTCCGACCTGGCGGAGGGCCTGTTCAACAATTCCGATCGCCCACCTGTCTATCAGGAAAGCACCGGAAAGGAATTGTATGCTGGGCGGCCGTTGCCCCACTTCAATGAAGTTGACGAGTGCGCCGGGGTAGACGCACTGGTGACAAACCGTTGCTGGGAAGCGCTCGGCCTCGATCCTTCGACCACCCTGCATGACGTGCGCTGGGGAGAATTTTTCCAGGGCGACGGAATCGACGATTTCGTATGGGTGCTGCAAATTTCCGGAGCGGCTCCGGCGAACCATTTCGTCGGAGGGTATGCTGGCGCCTCCAGCGAACGTCAGCCACCCATGTATTTTCCGCTCGGCGGCGGCACGTTGAAAGGCGTTGGCAAGCCGGGAAAAATTGTATGGAGCCGGGTATTTGTCGAAGGCAACTCGCTACACGTTGACATGGGCCTTGGAACCGTTGTGCAACTGCCCGAAGAAGAAACTGTGCGCAGATGGAAGCACACCACCAGCCAGTGGCCGATGGTGAGCGCTATATTGGATGGAATATCGAGAGACTCCTTTATGGCGCGACACCGTGCGAACCACGTGAACATTGCATACGCGCTCGATTCGAAGGCAGCTGCCCATGCACTCGCGGTCAAGGCGGCGATGTTCGATGCCCTGGGGGTTAAGGTCCATCTATGCGGCACGGTGAATTTTGGATAAGCTCGAAACAATTGCCTCTGCAGCAGCCATAGCAGCCGAACATGCGCTGGGTATCGATTAGGCGTGCCTCACAATTGGACAGGCGGGATTGAGCACCGCAATTGCGACACGATCATCTTTTGCGGTGTCTTTGGCTTAGGGATTGTGCCAGCCTCCATCCTTGGCGATGAGTGCGTCCGCAGCTTTCGGTCCCCAGCTTCCGCGCTTGTAGGGCAGAGCCCGATGATGCGTTTTTAGAACGGTTTCAACGACCGCCCATGCGGCTTCCACCGAGTCTTCGCGCGTAAAAAGCGCCCCATCTCCCTTCATGGCGTCGCTTAATAGGCGCTCATAGGGAGTCTCCGCACCTGTCTGTTCTTCAGATAGAAACAGTTCGCGCGGCTCTCCGGTAAATTCCTCCCCCGCTAACTTGACGCGAGCTGCCAGCGCAATCGCCGCGTCGGGAGAGAGCCGGAAGCGCAGGTAGTTGGATCGTTCGGTCGAGGAGGCTGAGTCGGCGAAAAGCTTTTGCGGCGGAGGTTTCAATTCCACCAGAATCTCGGTCGCGGTATCGGCCAGGTATTTGCCGGAACGCAGGTACCACGGAACACCCTCCCAACGCCAGGAGTCGACCAGCAGCCGCAAAGCGCAGAAAGTCTCGACATCGGAATCCTTTGCCACGCCAGGCTCCATGCGGTAGCCGGCATACTGCCCGCGCACCACGTCGTCGGACTTGAGAGGGCGCATGGCTTTAAACACCTTGGCTTTCTCGCTCTGCACGGCCCCATAGTTCCGACTGGAGGGCGCCTCCATGGCAAGCAATGCGACGATCTGGAAAAGATGGTTCTGGATGACATCACGGAGACAGCCAGCGGTCTCGTAAAATGCGCCGCGGTCCTTCACGCCGAAGTCTTCGGCCAGAGTGATCTGGACGCTGGCTATGTAGTTGCGGTTCCAGATTGGCTCCAGAAATGAATTTGCAAATCGGAAATAGAGGATATTCATGATTGCCTCTTTTCCGAGGAAGTGGTCGATGCGGAAGATGGAGTCTTCCGGGAATACAGACCGTGCAATGCGGTTCAGTTCCCGCGCCGAGGAAAGGTCGCGCCCAAACGGTTTTTCGACGATGACGCGCCCATGTTCGGCCAGCTTCGCCGCACCCAGTCCCTGAATCACTGTTCCGAAAAGCGCGGGGGGAATCGCAAGGTAGTACGCGGGGCACCGCGCCTTCCCCAACGCCGTCTTGATCTTCGCAAAGGTGGCCGGATCGTTGTAGTCCCCGCTCACATACTGGATGAGAGACAGAAGACGGTTCAGGGCGCGCCGATCAATGCCGCCGGAGGACCGCCGGATGCTGTCCGTCACGCGTTTATGCACGCGATCGAGGCTCCACGCCGGGAATGCGACGCCGATCACAGGAATGTTGAGGTTCCCTCGTTTTACCATCGCATACAGCGCCGGGAAGATCATCTTATGGGCGAGATCGCCGGTTACGCCGAACAGCACAAGGGCATCGGAACGGGAGTGAGTCATCAGGCAATTCCTTTCAAAAAGAGTACGGTGATGTAAAGGCCGCTGTTTCTGAATTGCCAAAGTACACGGCGAGTCAGCGAATCGCTGCCCTCGCCGTCACCTCGGCTGGCTGACGAGCGGTTGATTGTGTCGCACTGGCTGTAGTGCCAAGATACTGGCGATATTCCCTGTCAACGATGCCGAGGCTTCGTGCCAGTGCAATTTTCGCGACGTTGTATTCATACAGACTGTTCACCAGCTGTGCCTCCGCAGTGGCCAGAGAGGACTGGGCCTCGACGACGGGAAGATCGTCATCAATGCCATTGCGAAAACGATCGGTCACGTCGTTCAGTGTGGCATGGCTCAAATTGACATTGCTGCGAGCCACGTCCACCAATTGCTGCGTGGCGGCGACATCGAGCATGTTATCGCGAATCTCCGCTTCAATCTGTTGTCGAAAGTTGGCAAGCTGCGACATTGCGTTGCGGGTGGCGGCGTTGGCAACGTCACGATCGCCGCGAAACTCGGCTTCCTTGAACAGTGGCACGCTCAACGTGCCCTCCGCCAGAAACGTTCCGTGGTAAATGCTGCCAACCGTGCCGGTGACGCCGTAGTTGCCCTTGAACGTCAGCGTTGGCAGCCGCTCGTAGCGGGCGGCGCGGCTTTGATATTGCGCGGAACGCAGCTTCGCCTTCAGGTACAGATATTCCTGCCGATTGGCATAGGCCATCTGCAGCGCCTCATCGAGCGGAATGGTCGATAGCGTCGCATAAGGCGTGCTGTCGGTCAATCGGATCGCCTGATCGGCGGGAAGACCAATCTCCCGATTCAGTTCAACCTTGGCCTTCTCAAATGCGTTCTTCTGCATAATGACCACTTGCTGCTGCTGCTGATATTGCACCCGCGCGCGCAACTCATCCAGTTTAGCTACGACACCGGCCTGGTGCTTGAGTGTCGCCTGACGCAAGATCTCTGCATTGGTGGCCAGCAACCCCTGGGCATCAGCGAGATTCGCCGCGGCGGCCAACACCTGCAGATAGGAGTCGGCCACGATTTGGATCACCTGTCCCCGGGCCGCCTGATAACTGTAATCGACAGCGCTCGTCTCTTCTTTGGCCGCCCGGTACAGCTCAAAGGAACGCAGATCAAACAGCGGTTGGGTCAGGTCGGCCTGCGCGATGACCGCGTTCACGGTCACTACAGGCGGGATGCTGTTCAGGTCCTGGGGAGGAATCAATCCAGGCGGGAAACTACGGATCAATTTCGAATTGAAGCCCTCGGCAGCAAGGTCGATCTGGAGCCGCTGACGCTCGGCCTTCCACGTGAGATTCGGCATCAGGAAATTGATCGCTTCCAGCCGTTCGCCGGAAACAATCTGCTGGTTCTGTTTCGCAAGCGTGGTCTGCAGGTTCGACTGCAGCCCGCGTCGGATCGCATCGTCAAGCGACAGCGGCAGAACGGTCTCGACCGGCGGCCCGGAACTCACGCTCCCATATATAGAATTTGCCGGAAGGCTGAGCGCCAACGGCTGCACTGTGCCACTGTTTTGTGCGCTTGCCGCAGTCGCCAGCATCACGATCGCCGGCAACACGCACAACAAGCTTTGTCGTCGAGGAATTTTCATCGTTATCAAGCTATTAGATTCGATCGAGCCCTGGTAGTTGCCAAAGTTACAAAGCACCCGAAAACAAAAAACGGGCGGCGCAGTAATTTACATCTACAAACGGTTCCCTCTATAGACTACCGAGTTTTGAGAGAAGCAGCAGAAGGCGAAAATCTACCGAAATAAAACGTCAGCGGTAGAGGCTTGCGATCCATGCGTAGCTTTTTCTACAACGGCTGGGGCATAAATTTGCTTGCCTATTCATGGAACGGTATGTTAACTACATAGTCAACAGAATTCCAGTTTCCAGCCACACCTGTCAGGCGTGGCTACTTTGATGAGGTTTTGCAGTTCAATCGCTCACATACGAGGCCAGCATGGAAGCACTGAATATCGGCACTACGATTCGCGGCGTCCGTTTGCAGAAGGGGATGTCGCAGGGAGACATTGAAAAACGGACCGGCCTTCTGCGCTGCTATTTGTCGCGCGTGGAAAACGGTCACACGGTTCCGTCACTCGACACGCTGCACAAAATTGCCTCCGCCCTGGACGTCCCCATGGCCCATTTCTTCGCCGAGAATGCCCTTAGCTATGAAATGCCAACGCAGCGGTTCAGCGAGGATGAATTGCGATTTCTCACCCAGATTCGGCGCTATTCCGCCAACCTGAACGAAAGCGATCGAAGATTGTTGCTGGCCATGGTGAAGAAGTTTGCCGGGGCCGAAAAGAATTAATTCGGCCCTTGTGTTAGCGCGTGACAGCGGCAGTTCCACACACGTACGGCCTTCTCGCAGCAACGGGGAGGACGCTCACAAGCCGGCGGTCCGGCGGTCCAGCGGTCCTTCGGTTCCAGAACTACATTTTCCTGAAGTGAACCACCCAGTTCGCGAATAACACCAGAACCAGTGCCACAGCGGGAAACACAATCTTCTGCCGCTTGAAATACGGCTCCCTCCCGGTGCCCAGCAGCGGAGCCAGAGGAACGCCCATGGCCATGCCCGAGAGAAATCCTCCGAGGTGGGCCATATTATCTATCTTGATACCTCCTGAATAGAGCAGCGTGGACGCTCCAATGACCAGATTGATGACCGCAAAATAAATGACGCTGCGTCGCAGCCGTCGCAGTTCCGCGCGAGGAAACGGCAGGTGGGGCGAATTCAGCAACAAGATGAGAACTCCGGCAATCCCGAATACCGCGCCCGATGCTCCCGCGCCGACGATCCCCGGGTTTACCGCAGTGCTGAGCAGGTTTCCCGCGACTCCGGTGAGAATGTACACCGCAAAGATGCCGACCGGTCCCAGCAATGGCTCACCTAACAGTCCCAGATTCCACAGACACCACATGTTGGTGCCAATGTGGATAATGCCGACGTGAACGAAGGTGGCCGTTACCAGTCGCCACCACTGTCCATAGAAGATCTCATTGACGCCGCGATTGGCGCCCCAATGCAGGATTTGCTCCGCCGTC
>JAJZCA010000059.1 GCA_021798735.1 Acidobacteriota bacterium
TGAACGTCTGCATCGTTCGCCTGCCGTCCCATCGGTCGATTGTTTTGCCGGCTTCGCATTGCCTCCACTGTGGCACACCGATCCGTGCACGCGACAATATTCCGGTCATCAGCTGGCTGTGGCTGCGTGGGCGTTGCCGCGCTTGCGATGCACGTATTTCACTGCAGTATCCTTTGGTGGAACTCGGCACAGCCTCGCTGTTCGTGGCATGTGTCCTGCATACAGGCGCGACGTGGCAAACATTGGTCGATGCGGTCGCCTGTTTTCTTTTGCTCGGTCTTGCGGTCATGGATTGGCAGACGATGCTGCTCCCGGATACCTTCACGTTGACTGGCATCGGAGCCGCTTTTTTCCTAAGGGTCTTCGCTCCAGGAAATGAAACCCGCTTGCTCGTTGCCATGGAAACCCTGAAAGACGCGGCCATTGCAGCGGCTTTGCTGTTGCTGGTCTGGGTGCTGTACCGGATCGTGCGTCACCGCGACGGGCTGGGTTTAGGCGATGTGAAGTTGCTGGCGATGATCGCCGCCTTCCTGGGATTGGCCGCCGCTCTGTTCGCTTACTTTGTCGGAGTCTTGGCTGCCGCGTTGTTTGCCATCGTGCTGCTGGCGCAACGGAAGGTCCGTGGCTCCGATCGCATTCCTTTTGGCAGCTTTCTTGCTGCGGCGGGAATCCTTGCGATTTTCCTGGGAAAGACCGCGATTGCGTGGTACCTATCGACGTTTCATTAGCTCAGCGGTTATGCATGCATTTTTCCGGATGAGCCAGCATCTTCTCGGCTTTCCTTGCATATTTTCCCTGCGGATTATTCGTTGCGTAACTCTTGAAGTGCTCCATCGCCTCGCTTGTTTCGTTCTCCTTGCAAAGCGCGTCGGCAATTCCATACAAGGCCGTATCGTTTTCCGGATCATATTGCAGGGCATCCTGGTAGCGCAGATACCCGCCACTATAGTTGCCGTTCTTCATATATAAATCGGCCGTGTTCAGGTCATCATCCACGCGTCCATCCGGCGTCTGATCGCGCGTATAGGTATCTAACTTCGGATGTGTCCCAAGGTTCCCTTCTCCTAGATCCGGCTCCGGCAGATGTGCATCGCTAGAACTGTACCCGCCTTTGGAAGCGGCCGAACCGGGCTGCGGAATTCCAGAACCCTGAGAATTTCCCGTTCCTGCTGCGCCCCCCTGGCTGTCGTCCGGCTTCGCCGCCGCCTTCGATTGCGCCTCGGGAAAAGGATTGTCCAGTGCCGGAGAGGACTGCCCGGATTTTCGACCTGGATTTGTTGTCGCGGGCGGTGCCGTGCCTGGATTGGGAGAAGAATTATTATGTATCGGCTCGGTGGACTGCGGAGCATCCTGATGCGCGTTCGCCTTGGCCGCTGCTTCCGACTGCGCCATGGGAAAGGGGTTGCTGGCGGCCGGATCGTTTTGCGGCGTCGATTTGGATCCCGTCTTCGACGAGCTCTGTGGCTTCGTCGACTTGGTCTGCCCGGAAGTATCGGACTGGGACGCTTTTTTCTGGGAGTTCGCGGACGGAGCCTCGGGGGGAGGGCTCTGGCTGCTCTGTTGCGCCCACCCGAGCACGCTTCCAGACAGAAGCAGCGTGGCGACCAACATGGGAACCCTGCGGCGCGACTCTTTTGAAGACTGCATATCTATTATTCTGGACGTTTTCTCGCCCGTTTGGGTAGGCGAACTCCTGTCAGTCCTCCATTTGGCGCACGCTCAGGGTCATAACCTCAGACAAATCGATCAACATACCGTCTACTGACAACTTCTCAAACGATCCATCCGAGTTGCCTCGCCTATAGACATCGATCATGTACATGAGTTTGTGTTCCTCTTCGTCCCGCGTGATCGAAAATGCTTCCACCTGCCCTATATATGTGCCTCCATTGTCCTTGAGCACAAGTTCGGCAAAGACAAGTTTCGATTTGCCGCTTCTATCTTCTTCCGGGAACAGCGCGTCATAGATGATTGGCCGACCCGTGAGAAGAAACCGCCCAACCATGCGTAGCCAGAGTTTGCCGGTTCGTGAGTCTTCATTGATTCCGAGCCAGCCGGCCATCCGCGTAAATGGTCTCCAAACCGTCAGCAGGCCCCGCGCGAATCCGATGGCCCAGCCAGAGAAAAAAGACAACGGCAGATAGATCAGGATCAGCGATGCAGGAAGATGGATCGCCTTCTGTGCGAGCTCCGTAAATGGTAATAGAAGCAAACCGTCCAGGAAGAACAGCGGTTCGCAGTGCAGCAACAGCCCCGCCACCGCCCACACGCAGAGTAGAAAAACGGCAAGGACTAGGTGGGCCAGGGCGCTGTAGACGAGAAAACCCGCCAGTTCCTCAGTCGCGCCTTTTTTATGGAGGGAGAGGGGGGCAATGCTCTTTCGCGCCCGCAGGGCGAAATACCCCGGTAAGACGGCGAGAACGAAAAGAACGACTTTGGGAAAGTCAATCTCCATTCAGCACTAAGACTTGCTCTCTTCCCGTTCGTGCTCTTCGACTGTGCCGGATTGACCTTCGGTTGCCCTGTTCCGTCCTAATACACTCCCGTCATCCCTTCCGACAACAAGAAAAGGGTTCGGAGCGTTGCGTACCGTTCGCAACCGATTGGCTGACTCGAAAATTTCGTTGAACTTATTCGGCCTCGTGGTGGTGGCACTCATAGCCATGTCCCTCCCCTCCCCTTACTATTGTAGTGTCATTCAGCCATTGTTCTGCTGGCTTTTAGCGTCTGGCTCCTTTGATGCGAGTTGCGAAGGAGCGGCAGCTGGGCGATTTGCCGGAAGGAGAGGATTCTGTGCCCCGGAACGAGTGCGAAGATGGGCTGCCGAATCCTGCGCACGCGCACGCCCTTTCAATTTCACTGGTTTGTCTGAAGTCTTGTCCGTCATGGCTTGCTCCGTAAAACAGCGATAAATCAGTCTAGCATTACGGGACGTAGCGGATACAGGCAATTACATTCCTCTTCGAGGTCAAACACGCCCCCGCCGCTCCCTGGCTGCTATACTCCAAGTTCTGCTTCCAACATACGTATGGGCCTGATCGTTCGCTCCTCCCTCATCCACGCCGCCGGCTGCTACACCACTACGCCCATCGCGAAAGGCACTCGCGTGGTCGAATACACCGGCCCCATAATCGATAAAGAAGAGGCCGACCGCCGCTATGAGAACAAGCCGATCACCTATCTGTTCGGCATTGGCGACGGCTCCAAGGTAATCGATGGCCACGGCATCGCCATGTTTATCAATCATTCCTGCGATGCGAACTGTGAGACCGAGGAAATTGATGGCCGCGTATGGATCATGGCCATCCGCGATATCGCCGCCGGCGAGGAGCTTTGCTACGACTACTGCCTGTACGACGGGGACGACGAAGAGGCCCCTTGCAATTGTGGCGCGAAGAATTGTCGTGGTTCCATGTATTCCGCCGAAGAGCTGCGACGCCGCAAGCGACTGGCGTTGAAACGCGCGAAGGAACAAGCGGCCGCCAAAAAGAAAAAACAAAAGCCCGGCGCAAAAAAGAAACGGGCGCGAACGGCCTCACCCCTGAAAAATCCACTAAAGCCTGCGAAAACTTCGGGAAAGAAGATATTGCAGGGGAAGACTTCGCTAGTCCCACGGCAACATAAATCCGCCGGCGCCCGCAAAAATGCCAAGAAAGCACGCGGCAGGTAGCCCTCAATGTCGGACAATGATCGATAGATCCGCCCCATTCTGTCGAAGGAAACTCTATCGTCTAGCTTCGCTGGGGTCAGCTTCTGTGAACCGACCCAGGCGCTACAATCAAAGGACAGGTCAACTGGCCGCACACATCGAAGTACCCCTAGCGACGATCCCATGGCTTATCAGGTTTTAGCGCGCAAATACCGTCCTCAGCGCTTCGCAGACGTCATCGGACAAGACCACGTCACGCAGACGCTTTTGAACGCCCTGGCGCAGGACAGGATTGCGCACGGCTACATTTTCAGCGGACATCGCGGCATCGGCAAAACCACCATCGCCCGTATCCTTGCCATGGCGCTGCAATGCCGCACCCCTCAGGGGACGCCGGAGCGCCCGTCCCCGGAGCCGTGCGGAGTGTGCGACGCCTGCACGGAAATTCGCGCGGGAAACGCAATGGACGTCATCGAGATCGACGCCGCCACCAATCGCGGCATCGACGAAATTCGGGAGCTGCGCGAGGGCGCGCGCTACAGCCCGGCGCGGGACCGATACAAAATCTACATTCTCGACGAAGCCCATCAGATCACGGATGCTGCCTTCAATGCGCTATTGAAAACCCTGGAAGAACCTCCGGCGCATGTCATTTTCATGATGGCGACCACGCAGCCGGAGGACATCCCACAAACGATCCGTTCGCGAAGCCAACATTTCAGCTTTCACGCGGTGAAGTTTCAAGAGATTGTGGCGCAACTGCGCAGCATCGCGGCAATGGAATCGGTTGCCGTCGACGAAGCAGCATTGTCCCTGTTGGCCGAAGCAGGAGACGGCTCGATGCGCGACGCGCTTTCGATTATGGACCAGGCCATTGCCAGCGCTCCGCTGATCAAGGGGACTCACACCCTGGAAGCCCCTCAGATTCGCTCCCTGATGGGTACCGTGTCGAATCAGATCTTCGAGAACATGATGGAAACGGTGAAGGAACAGAACGCTGCCTCCATGCTGGAGCAGGCAGCGCAATTGCTCGACGCCGGAAACAGTCCGCAGCAAATTGCACGGCAGATGGTCCGTTTTTTGCGCAACTGCCTTATGGCCCGCCTGGCGGGGACGAACTCTGACCTGCTCCAGGTTTCCGACGAAGAGAGTGCGCGTGCCGAACGGGTTGCAACGATGTTTTCTGAAGAGGACCTGACACGCTTTTTGAATGCCATGCTGCGCACCTTCGACGATCTCGGCTATCGGCAGGAGCAACGTTTCCATCTTGAACTCGGTTTGCTCAAGCTGGTCCACATGCAACGCCTGCTGCCGCTGGAAGACCTGTTTCGTCTGCTTTCGCTTCCCTCTGGGGCCGCCGGTGGTACGGGCAATGCCAATCCGCGATTGACGGGTGCCAGTGGGACGCCGAGACAACTGGCGCCTTCGACGCCGCGTGCCAATGCCTCCCCGGTCATTGGAGCGCCCGTAGCTCGGCCATCCGTTCGAGAGGAATTCAAACAACCGGTTCCCCGGCTTAGCGAAACAGATTCGCCGGTTACGGCAGAGACTCATCCCTTGCACGGTATGTTTGGAACGTCTGCTGGCTCTACGGCTGTTTCGGCAGCGCCGGTGTCCAGACCCGTGAGCACGCCGGTGGAGCCCAACCCGCGGCATGGATACGTCTCACCATCGAAGCTGGAAACCGCACCAGTCCGACAGGCAGATACCCGCACGACAACCCTGCCCGCTGCAACCGTTTCTGCAACCCTCCCGACCGTCGCTCATCCTGAAGCGACGTCGGCGGAAACGATGAGCTCATCGACCCAACCATCCGCTCCGGCAGCCCCACTCCCAACTCCACTGGCTGGCCCTGCGCCGGATGTTGGAGCCTTGCACACTGCAATGAGCCGGGCCTTGATCCAGGAAGGACATGAAACCGCAGGGTACCTGCTGGAAGCTGGGAACTGCGAATGGAATGGAAACGAACTACGAGTTCGCGTTGCTGCATCCAAAACGCTGTTTGAGATGTTGTACCCGGCACCGGCGCAACAGCTTGTGCGCGAGGCTTTTCGCCAAATTGCCGAACCCGGCCGCACAATACGTTTGGAACCGGGCGACCCGTCCGCAGCCAATGGTAAAAAGCCGCAGGTGAAGCCCTCGCTCACTCCGGGAATCGCCGGCGGAACGCGGCCCCAGGATCATCCCCTGATTCGCCACGCACAACAACTTTTTTCCGCCGAGATACGCAGTGTTGTTTCATTACGCGATCCGCAGGCACCGAAAGCTTAACTGGAAGGGGCTCCCATGGACATGGACAAAATTAAGGAAATGATGGGCCAGGCACAACAGATGCAGCACCAGATGGAACAGACCATGGCCCAAATCCAGGTGGAAGGCTCAGCCGGCGGCGGCGCGATTGCCGTTCGGATGAATGGCAAAAAACAGGTGCTCGCGGTGCATGTCGACCCGTCCGCAGCCGCGGTCGGTACTGGCCCTGGAGACACCACAGCGGACATCGAGATGTTGCAGGACCTAATTGCCGCCGCAGTCAATGATGCCACGCGCCGCGTCGATGAAGCGCTGCAAGGAAAGCTTTCAGGAATGCTCGGAGGTATGGAGTGGATGCGGATGCTGGGCCAGTAAAAGCAGCCGCGCAGCGCCCACACATCCTGGGGCCACTTCCGACTCCACTTCTAAGGAAAAATATTGTCACGCTTCGCGCAACCACTCACAGAATTGATTGACGAGCTGTCAAAGCTGCCAGGAATTGGCAGAAAGTCGGCCCAGCGTCTTGCGTTCCATATTCTGCGCGCAACGGAACAGGATGCCTTTGCGCTGGCGGACGCGGTCCGCAACCTGAAAGCGCAGCTACACCTATGCTCCATCTGCCACAACATTACGGACGTCGATCCATGTCAGTTCTGCAGCAATCCGTCCCGGAATCAGACCATCATTTGCGTCGTGGAAGAACCGTCGAACATCGCCAGTATCGAACGTACCAAACATTTCAACGGCACTTACCATGTGTTGCATGGAACGCTATCACCGTTGAATGGAATCGGTCCGGATCAGCTTCGTATTGATAGCCTGCTGGCACGGGTTCAGAGCGGTCCGCTGCAAGAGGTGATCCTGGCAACCAATCCCACCGTCGAAGGCGAAGCGACTGCCGGATACCTGCTGCAATTGCTGCGTGGCCTGCCCGTCCGCATTACAAGAATCGCCACAGGCATCCCCGCCGGGGCCGACATCGAATATGCGGATGAAGTGACGATGACGCGGGCCATGGAGGGCCGCAGGGAAATCTGACGCGCCTTCCATTCGGCGCAGCCACCTATTCCACCCCTTGTTTGACGCTCAAAACTTACGCGGAAAGATTTCGGTATGCCAGGTTCGCTCTGCTATGTGCGCAAGTGCATCAACAGATCCTGCGGATGCACGGGCTTGGCCAGGATTTCAAATTCGTGACCCTGCGTTCTTGCTTTCTCCAACAGATCGGCCGTCGCCGCCTGGCCGGAAAACAGCAGAATCTTGCACTTTGGCAGCAACCTGCGAATCTGAATTGCTGCATCAATGCCGTTCATATCGTTCATGATGACGTCACTGATAATC
Source organism: Acidobacteriota bacterium (assembly GCA_021798735.1). Lineage (GTDB taxonomy): Bacteria > Acidobacteriota > Terriglobia > Terriglobales > Acidobacteriaceae > JAKAAZ01. Next base: position 7,241 of record JAJZCA010000059.1, read on the forward strand.
ATTTCCGGCTGCATAGACTGGGCCATTTCCACTGCCGATTCCCCGCTGTAGGCAGCAGTGGCCTCAAATCCGTTTCGATTCAAAATAATCACTAACGTATCGGCAATCACACGCTCGTCATCGACCACCAATATCTTTGGCTTCACAAAAACTCTCTCTTGTATCTCAAGATTTCATAGACCTACCGAGGAAGGCTGTGGATCATGAATCTAAGCGAAGTGTACCCGAAATCAGGAAATTCCGCCTTCAACGTCCCTACTCTAGTTGGACGCACCAAAGGCCAAAATGGACCCAGGAATTTAGAAGCGGAGTGCAGCATACTGGCTGTAAAAATCCCAAAAAACCTCCAACTGGACATTCACCGGATTGAAACAGCTTTCCGCCAAGGCTGTTTACCTTGCGATCACCTACTGCTTTGATGGCGCTAAGCCGGAAAAATCCGCAACGCCGACACGAACAATGGTGCGGTCCTTGGAATGATCCTTGCCGGCTTTGTCGGAGGGCTTCTTCTCGTCCGCCGGCGCCTTCTTCTTGGGGACTGTGTCTTCCGCCCAAGCTCCGTAGACCCTGTTGTTGAACGATGCAATGCCGCTGTAATCTCCCATAAAATCTTGCTCGGAAGCCACAAACGGCTTCTGGCTCCATGCGTAATTCTGGAAGGTCTTTCCGCCATCGGTCGAACGTGCCAGGGTCACCAACGTCTTCTTATTTTCAGGATCGAGGCGCCGGTCATAGAAAAGTATCGAAATAGCACCTGTCACAGGGTCGACCGTAAGCCACTGAAAAAACTGATCGCTTCCGTCATGGATGGAGTCGTTATTGACCCGTACCGGCGCGCTCCACTTTTTGCCTCCATCCACGGATCGCGCACAAAACACGTCAATATCACCATTGCGATAGTCGCTCCAGGTGACATAGAGGTGGGCATGTTTGTGGTCGCCGCTGCGCGCATCGACAGCAATCTGCGGAAACCCGTTGCCGCGATCGAAATCCTGGGCCGCAAACATTGTCGGCCCGCTTCGAATAATGTTTTTCGCCTTCGCAAATGTCTTACCGCCATCGCGAGAAGTGGTGAACTGAAGATCGTTGCTTGCCGACCAAACCGCGTACAGGGTAGAGTCAGCACCCACCGCTCCATCGAACCCCTCTAGCGCACCGTTATCATCGCGCGGCAATCCGGGCGTCTGATCGATTTCCATCGGTGTCGACCAGGTTTTTCCATCATCCGTGGAACGCGACAGCACCATGCGCGAGTCCACCAGGCTCCAACGCGTCCAGGCGATATACAGATTGCCGGCATATCTTCCGTGCGATGTGTCGGCGACGATATAGGGCTTGTCCTCCATGGGGATTCCGGACTGCTGCGGTTGCAGGGAAACCGGTATCGGAGCAGGCTCCCAGGTCTTTCCGCCGTCAAGCGATCGCCGAATCAAAACCGCATTCGTCTTGGTCGCGTGCCCCCAGTAATTGAACGTTCCCAGCTTGTTGAACGCAATGAAACAGAGGATGGCGTGGCCTTGATTGTCGTAGGTCACGGAAACATCGCCAGAGACCTTGAATTCTTTCGGCGCGGTATTCGCGGCGTGTTCCCAATGCTCGCCCGCGTCCGTGGAGTAGGCAATGCTCGCCTGATTCTGGTAGGCCACCACCACTTGCTTTGGATTCACAGGGTTCACCGCAACCGAGGGCTCGCTGAAATAGCCCGGCGCTGTCAACGTCGTCACCTGAGCCTGGGGAGCGCGCGGCAGGGGCGCTTGTGCCTGCGACAGGACCGGAGATGCGATGAATAGAACGGCTGCGACGGGACGTTGAAAGCGGGAGACAAGAGAAAGATTCTTCATAGCCCTCTCAAATCAAAGCTTAAGCTCACAATATCCTAATCCACGCCAGGATATGCCGGCTCAACTGTTCCCTGCGAGCCACCTTCGCGATGTCAAGGAAGTCAATCGAATCGTTGCATTCCCAGTAAAAATTGACCTTCCTTTGCCTTCGCATTACATTGATTGCAACCATGAAAATCCTTCGGATTTCTTGTGCAACATTTCTTATGGCGAGCACTTTGCCTCTGCTTGCGAGCCAACTCCCAGCCTCGAGCTCTCAAAATCAGTGGACGGCAGCGAATGACTCAATTCAGTTATCGGTCGACAAATCGACCGGCGTCATCGACCACCTTGTCGACCAGGTCAGCCATGAAGACTATTGCAACCAGACGCTCGCCGACGCGACCTCCGACACCGACGGCAACCGCGGCCTGACGTTCAGTGTAGGCAAGCGCATCGGCGGGCTAACACTCTATGACGAATTGCGCAATCGCGTGTTTCGAGACATTTCCGATCCCGGAACCGTCACAAATCTGAAGCAGTCAAAAAATGGCGATATCGATAGCCTGTCATTCGACAAGCTATATCCAGGCGCGGAATTCGTGGTCCACGAAACATTCCTGGTCGAACCGAAGGATGTGCGATGGAATGTGCGCATCAAGAAGACTTCCGGCCCAGATCGCACCGTGCGGGTGATCTATGACGTTCCCTTGCCCTTAGGGGGAGAGGCATGGGCGCCAATCTCAAACGCGCCGTTCCGCGTGAAGCCTTGGCTACCGTTTTCCATCGACTACGGCCAATCCACCTCTGGAGCCATCGGCGAAGGCGAGTGGAGAACGACCGTGCCGCTGATGGTCTTCTACTCCAAGCGAACGGATCGAGCGCTGGCCATCGCTTCTCCGCTGGAAGTTCCTGCGGTGCGCATACGTTTCCTTACCAACACCAGCGCGCTGGCGGACTTCTATTGGAATTCGCGGCAATACCCTGCCAGTGAGCGGCCTTATTTCCAGGTGAGCAATGAGGACCTGGGCCTTCGCACCTCCCACGACCTGGAAACAAGTTTGTTGATCGCGGCGCAGCCAGCCAACTGGCGTCCCGCACTTGGTTGGTTCTATTCCAAATACAAAGCCTACTTCGATCCCAATCCGAATTTTGAAAAATGGGATGGGGCCTACACCGGCGGCGATGATCTGATGGATCCGCTGCTCACAACCCAGCAAGTGCGCGAGGCGTATGCCAAGCGATATGCATTGGGCGTGCGCTGGGAGGAATATCACAGTCCCTATCACTTGTATGGCGAAATGATTCCACCGCCGGAGATGAAGAGTTGGATAGACATCTCCGATCCCGGTGGACCGACCCTGACCCGCTCAGCCATCGAGGAACACTGCCGTTTGAGCAAGCAAGCCGGGGTTGGCACATTTCTCTACTACAACACCACCGAGTCGGAGTACTGGTACGCGCAGCAAAACTTCTCGAAGAGTATCGCCAAGAGTGAAGACGACCAGACCATCGCCGCCTGGCGAGGACGTGAATATCCCAGCAAGCGCGCCTGCTGGCTGATGAACTCCGATCCCAGCACGGGGTTTGGCAAGCACATGGTCGATGAAGCCAAACAAATGGTGCAGGCATATCCGGACGCGGCGGGCTTTTTCTGGGACGTGTACGGACGTAGCTATATGTTCGACTTCGCGCATGACGATGGCATCACCATGGTCGACAACAAGCCGGCCTATTATCCGGAGTTTATGTATCGGCGGTTGCTCGATCAGTACATCGGGCCACTGCTGCACGACCGCGGCATGACCATCACCGCGAACAAGCCAGTCACTATCGCCAGCACCCGCGGGATTGACGGCATCATGATGATGGAAAATGCACCCTATGAAGTGAGTCCCGGATGGATCACCACGCAAAGCTACCTTGGTCTGACACGCCACGTGATGATTCTCGACGGCGACGGTGCCGACCAGGAAATTCTCTATCTCCACTGCTTGCGCTACGGAGCCTTCAACTCTCTGGTCTCGGACCATAGCCGGGACGGCAAGCCGCTGCCGGCTGACACCATTGCGTATAACCAGAAACTCCACAATATGTATCAACCGTTCGTGAATATGTTCGCCGGCAAGAAGTGGATTTTCTATCCTCACGCGCTCGATCTGCCCGCAAATACCTTCGGCAATATTTTTCAATTGAAAAATGGCGATGTCATGATCACCATGGTCTCCGCGTGGCGAGCATTGGATCATGCCGACGGCTTCGATACCAATTTGCAGGTGATTGCCCGGCTCCCCAACGCGGCTGCGGTCCAATCTGTCGAAGTTGATTCCGTAGATTTGGGAGAGAAAACATCTATCAGCCCGCAACGCAACGGCAACCAACTCACAATCGCAGTTCCAAAGCATGGCAAAGCAACCGTGATCCTGCTGCACATGAAAAACTAGATTCTCTTGCAGCAGTTCCGCTCTTCGTGAACAGTCCAGCGTTGGCTGGGCTGCTCGTTCATATCTCGTAGCAACTCTAGCCGCGATATCTCACACGGATCGATTTCATCCGACAGCTCGGCGGTCTGATAGGGCAGAAGGGTGGTCGTTCGGTCTCGGAGCAGTCTTCAGTCTGGGTTTGGCGCTTTCGCAGAGGTTTTTTCAGGCTCGAAGCATGATTTTCCGCATGGCTCCGCCGGACCGATTGCCGGCTGCTGTGGAAAAAGGTGGTTGGTCGGAGGCAGTCGGCCTCAGCAGCGCGTCGCAGGCCTGGGCATAGATGCGCTTCCACGGATAGGTGGAGTTTAGTTCCAGCCACACGCGCTGGGCGCTGATGCGGACCAGGGCGCCGACTTTGAACAGCTTGAGCCGGATCGTATCCACTTGCGCCTGGGCCCACTCGGTACCCTTCAGCGCCAGCCACACCGATCGCCAGGACTGTGCCGTTGATTCCATTACCGCTTCTTCGACGCCCAGTTCCTTAAGCCACGTCGATACGCGGCGCAACTCGCCCGGCATGGTGGCGAACCGCCGACGCTCCGGCTTCGACTCCGGCGTGCGCGCGTCCATCACCACCACCATCAGGACCTTCTTGTGCACGTCTATCCCTGCAACCTTGTCAGCCATCGTAACCTCCTGGCGGGGAAGCGACAGGAAGCGCGCGCGAAGACATCACACACCGTTACGTGCTACCAATCATCCCTGGGGGACGGATGGCGCGACACAGATTGGTTCAAACGCGCATCCCAGAGCAAACTCTGTCACGGCCTCAACTGATCCAGAGTGTGTCCGGCCTTCGTCGTCCCACGCCAAGTCAATCGTAGAGGCTACGCGCTAGGAACGATTTTCATCCCAATGGGTGGGCCGGAGGCCCATGGTCACTCTGTCATGTGAAAGGCCGCCCCTTCCGCAGCCATAACGCGCTTCGACAACGCAGTTATGCCACAGAAATGACGGCCTTTCCATCTATTTTTTGCCCGCAGACTCTCCCCCGCAACAGTCGGCGTGTGAGATATGCAGGCTAGCACCAGGTTGCCATTGGTGGATTTTGCAACGATGTGCTCCACCGGCCGATCCAGATAGGGATATTTTTTACCTCTGCGTTGAATCGATCCTGGATCGCAATGTCGGTATCGGACTGTGTCGTCACCACAGGGCTCGGAGGAGGCGTCACGGCGATTTCATCGGCAATGGTGTAGCTTGGTGCCGCTTGCTTGATGGCGTTTTCCGCTAGCAACTTTTTCTCCTGGGAGGGTACTGTGCCCGTCAGCGTGATGACACCCTTATTCCGATCTTGAGAAATATGAACGTTGCTGAGATTGTCCAGCATGAGTGCGTACTGCCCCCGCATGTTGAACATCCGGCTTTGGACGGCTGCATCCGGCAACCATCGAAAAAACCGCCAGACACGCGATAACCAGGGCGCGCATAATGCGTTTGTTCCCCGTCTCACGGTTCGCCATACGATACCCCCTATGCAGCATGGGATTGAAAAATTGAGGGCTTTCGTTGCATCCAGCGGGGCCAATATTGGTGGCCTGCTCCGCGCGTAGCGACCGAAAAAATAAATCTCTGCAAAAGAGTTTCCGTATCTAGCGCCCGGCATCTTACCAAGTAAGCACTCACAGATGGGAGCGCTTGGCAGCGCAATGTGTGCGCGCGATAGAGGAGACGATATGGCACAAGCGAAGAAGTGTAAGCACGCAGCCTGCAACTGCATGGCGTCCAACGGCAAGGATTACTGCAGTGATCGGTGCAAAGACTCGAAGAATATGACGGAACTGACTTGCCAGTGCAATCATCCAGGTTGCAAGGGCGAAGCGTTGAAGGCGTAACGGTTCTTCCGCTGGAGCGGGTCGAGCCGAGGCTGGACGCGAACGCGTGCGTGTTCCGAAGGGACCATTCCCGGTGCGGCGACTGAATTTCGCCTGCTACTGAACCAGGTGTCGCTGGCCAGAATGTGGTTCGACAGATACGTTGTCTGCGCATCTTAATACGGACGAATTCGGTCGGTGCCAGCAAAGCCGCCATGACGGCAATGCTGACGGCTGCGCGCCGGTTGCCGCGTCAGCTCTCGTGACCCTCGGTCACGTGCTCCAGATTTTCATGCGCCTTCTCAAATTCCTCGCTCAACGATGCCGTCTTTCCCGAAATCTTCAGGAGGCTATCCAAAATAAGGGAACAAGCCCCAGCGCCGCTTTCAGATCGAGCAGCAGTAAGCTGGCTACGCTGAGTGTCGGCGCAATTCAGAAGTGCCCGTCGCAGACCAGCGCTCCCACCAGAAATGTCGCAAGCCCTGACATCTCCGTCGTTATGCCCGTCGCCGTCGCCGAAAGTTTGCGCCAGTACGACAGCAGCAGTAACCCGGCGATCGCCAGAAAGCCGATCGTCAGCGGCAGCAGTTGCGTGCCGGAAAGAAGCGCGATCAAATATCCAATCAGCCCGATCAGCGGAAAGGTTCGCACGCCGCCAAAGTAATACGAGGTCCCGGTTGCCTTGTGCTCTTCCCGCTCCAGACCAATCAGGAAAGACAAAAACAGCACCAGGAGAATCTTCAGGACTTCGGGATGAAGTCGCGCGTAGATTTCCACTGGAGTTTGCCGTCCCCTATAGCTATTTGGGATGAGCCATCAGCAGTTGAGTTGGAGAAGCGTTTTTCCAGCAACGTGTCGTGTGCCGAGTATTTGGCGGCCTTGCGCTGGCATGCGGGGTGGAGTTGCCCGCGTTGCGCTGCCAGAGAGGGATGGACAGTACGGCGCGATCATTGGCTCTGCGGTCATTGCCGCTATGAGATGTCGGTCAGGCGCAGGCGGTAATCCCGTTGGTAGCTTATAGCAAGCTTTCTGTGCCGGGTAGTGTCAAATCTTTTGTGTATGTATGGTCCGCCGCGTGAATGCAAGCGAAAAATGAAGGTGACAGGTTGGTCTGCGCAAATGTATACGGCCTTTGATGGAGACTTGGACTCCTGGCCAGGATG
>JAJZCA010000060.1 GCA_021798735.1 Acidobacteriota bacterium
GAGCCGGCTTCAGCCGGGAGCGCTTCAGGCGGCTTGAGCCGCAACCTGCGACTTTCAGTCGCAATCCAACCCACCGGCTTTCAGCCGGTGGTCGTTTAGACATACATCGGATTTATGGTTTCACAGGATCAAACCGCAGGTTCTTCCCGCTATCCGTTCCATCCTTCTATCAAGGATAGACTAACCTGCTTCTTTTCCGGGTCACCTCTGTCCCTCCCTTGTCTCTCCCGCCCCCAGCCCTACGCTATTGAAACTCTCCAACACGCGGGCCAGCTCCGCACACCGAGATCCCCGGAGGTTTCCCCGGGTATCTGGATATGGGGTGGAATTTCTGGGGGGATTGTAGAATCCTTCAATGATTCTTTTTCCTCCCTCTCCCTCTGTCCTCTGCTGCTGAACTCTACCACCCAATCCCTCTCTTTTTCGCCCCGGGGCCGGTGCGAAAAGTGGAAATATCACCGCTCTTGCGGGGTTTCCAAGCGCAGCGTCTTTTCCACCGCTCGCTCACCCACAACTTCCGCTATAGAGCCGTCCATTTCATCCCCAGAGAATAACCAGCCCACAACTTTGCCACTCTCCCAATGCGTCATCCCGACCCGCCAGAGAAAGGCGACAGGCCAACGCGGCTTGGCAGGCGAGGCAGGCGGACGGTCGCGGGGCCATTTCTCCGTTGCCAAAAACGGGCTTGACTGATATTTGTGGAGTGCCCGCCTATGCGAAAAATCTGGCTCATGCTGCTGATGTGGCCGTTGATTGCGTCGCCAATCAATGCGCAGCGTGCGCCCGCGCCCAACGCGTCAACCGGTTTTCCCATAGCGCCCGTGGACCATGGCGCGCAGCAGATTGCCTTGGGCAACTCGGCGCTGGCGCTGATGGGGCCGTGGAAGTTTCGCCTGGGCGACGATCTGGCCTGGGCGCAGCCCGGGTTCGATGACACGGATTGGCACGACTACACGCTCGACGCGCAGGGTTGGCCGGAATCCATCCTCCCCGAGCGAAATGCATTTGATCCGGGCTGGGGCGCACATGGCTATCGCGGCGCACCGAACTACGGTTGGTACCGCATTCACGTCTATCTGGACCGCGTCCCGAGTTCCTTGAGCTTGCTGGTTCCGGCAGTCGACAGCGCCTATGCGGTTTACTGGGATGGCCAAAAACTGGGCGGCTACGGCGACCCTTCGCGGCGGTGGGCCTACTTTATTCAGCGGACACAAGTGTTCCCGATTCCCTCCTCGCGCGGAGCGGTTGGCGATCATGTTTTGGCCGTCCGCGTGTGGGACAAGCCTCTTGTTCATACCGGGGTTCGCCGTGGAGGATTGCATGGAGCGCCGCTGCTTGCGGATGGCGCGACCGCTCCCAGAATCAAGCAGCTTGCCCTGCGACTGGGACAGTTGAACCTTGCGGTAGAGGCGTTGACTGAAGTGGTGCCGTGTCTTCTGGTGGCGTTGATTTCCCTGTTGCTGTATTTCTACAACCGGAAACATCTAGAGTATCTCTGGACTGGCCTGACCCTGGTGGTCTTTACTTTTGCAGACATTTTGGTGGTGCTGGACGGATTTTCGACAACGCGATGGCTGACACAGATTGAGTATTCTATCGCGAATGTACTCGGCGCAAGTGCGTTCCTGTTCAGCCTGCTGGCATTGCAATGGCTGCTTGCCCTCGATGGCCGTCCAAGGATGCGGTTGGCGAATCTGGCCGCGGGTGCTCTTGCATTTCTAATGTGGATGGCATTCGTCGTCAACGGGGAGTGGCTCGCTTCCGTGAGGGCCTCCGCATTTTTGTTCACCGCGGTCCAAATCTCGTTGTTGCCGTGCCTGGCGTGCCTTTTGTGGATGGCCGTGGTGGGGATTCGAAAGCTGGGGCGGGAAGCGTGGCTGATGCTGTCTCCGGGCGCGGTGTTATTGGTTCTGGTCCTTTGGCTATTCCTTGCCAACGGGCGTCTGCCGCTTCAGGTTTTGGAGGTTGTCAACGACGTTCTTACAATTTTGGTGCCAGCGTCCGTGCTCGCCATTTTGATCTATCGTTTTGTGCGGCAGTGGCGGGAGCATCAGCGCATTGCAGGAGAGTTGCAGCAGGCGCAGGCGGTCCAGACGCTGCTGGTGCCGGAGCTATTCCCGCCAAGCCCCTACTATCGCGTCGAGGGAACGTACCTGCCCGCCAGCCAGGTCGGCGGAGACTTCTACCAGGTGTTGCCGCTGTCAGATGGCGGCTTGATGGTGGTGCTGGGCGACGTAAGCGGCAAGGGTCTGCGCGCTGCCATGGTGGTCTCGATGGCGGTGGGCGCGGTGCGCGCGATTGCAAAGGAAACCTCCGATCCGGCCGAGATCCTGACCCGCCTTAACCGCGAGCTGACTGGAAACTTGAAGAGCGGCTTCGTCACCTGCCTGTGCGCGCGACTCGATGCCGACGGAACGGTGACCGTAGCCAACGCCGGACACCTGCCGCCATGGGTGAACGGAAAAGAGGTCGCGATGCCGGGCGCGCTGCCGCTGGGTATGCTGGCCGACCAGAGATACGAATCGCAAAGCTTCCAGATGAATGACGGCGAGGGAATCATGGTGATGTCGGACGGCGTGGTCGAGGCGCGCAACGAAAAAGATGGTCAGCTATACGGCTTTGCGCGGCTGGCAACGTTGCTGACTGCGAACCCCTCCGCGCAGCAGGTCGCCGAGGAAGCCATGAAGTTTGGCCAGGAAGACGACATTTCCGTGCTATCAATCACACGCATAGGCCCGATGAAAGCGGTGCTTGCATGAAGAAGACGGTCTTATTTTTCTTCCTGTTGATTTTGTGTGCGAGCAACTCGCTTCGGGCGCAGACCTTCAGCCTCATCACGGGACGCGAGCCGGTCGCGTCGCTCGACGGCCTGTGGCGCTTCCATACTGGGGACAATCCAGACTGGGCCAATCCGAACTTCGACGATTCGCAATGGCCGCTGCTGCGCTCCGATGAAAGCTGGGCCAAGCAAGGCTACAAAGGCTACAGCGGTTATGCCTGGTACCGATTCACCGTCCAGCTCCCGGCGGGGTTGGACCATCTCTCGATCCTTTTGCCGCCATTGATGACAAGCTACCAGGTCTTCGTCGACGGAAAACAGGTGGGGAGTTTCGGGCAGATGCCTGCTCCCGCTGCGGTGCATGTTGCTGCCAGGGTCCATCTGCCCCTGGAAGCCGAATATCGGTTGAATCTTGGAAGCTCTTCAGAACCAAGGAAAATCACTGTTGCTTTGCGGGTGTGGCACTGGCCGGGATGGTCCCGTTACTACGGAGGCGGACCGGTGAACGGCGGCGCACTGGGCGGAAAGTCCGGCCTGATCGAAGCGCGCTTCCAACGCCTGAAAGATTCGCGCCTGCTTAGCAGTGGTGGCGATTACTCGATTGGATTGTTCTGCTTCATCGCTGGAATTATGGGCTTGGTACTTTTCCTGGTCCGGCGCAAGGAGACGGAGTATTTCTGGTTCGCGCTCAACCAGTTCGCCGATTCTATGTCCCTTGGCGTGACGATTTACATGCATGTCTACGCGGCTCCCCTGATCGGCTCCGATGTTTTGCATGCTGTGCTGCTGCTGATTTCGAGTTTGAGCTACATGCTGCTTTTGCAAACGCTTCTGCGTGGCCGCAGGTCCATGCTTTTCTACCTGGCAGGTGCAGCCATAATCACACCTTTCCTCCTATTCATGTCGTTGCTATTCCAGTCCTGGTTCAGCGTGGGCGTCGTCGATCTGGCGCGCGCAGTCTGTATGCTGGTGGTTCTGGTTTGGGTAGGCGACCTGTTGGTACGCCGGGCGAAAGAGGGTCTCCAGGATGCCCGGCTGCTCCTGGCGCCGGTGTTGATCTCTGCGGTCTGGGATCCGGTCTGGTGGGCGCTGTGGGCCTTTTTTCAGCTTGGATGGTTGACGGTTTCCTATCGAAATAGCACTCTTTTCAGGCACCCGTTCCCTCTGGATGTCGCTAATCTTGCCGAGGCGCTGTTCCTGCTGGCCATGCTGGCAATTCTCAGCAACCGCTTCATGCGCTCGCGGCGCGAGGAGCAGCGCCTCGCCAGCGAATTGGAAGCGGCGCGCGGCATGCAATCGCTACTGGTTCCGGCAACGCCGCCGATCACGCCAGGATTCACGGTCGAAAGCGTCTACATTCCGGCCAGCGAAGTGGGCGGAGATTTCTTTCAGATTCTGCCGGGAGACGATGGCTCGCTGCTGATCGTCGTGGGCGACGTGAGCGGAAAAGGATTGAAAGCCGCGATGACGGTGAGTACGATTGTTGGCGCGTTGCGCGGCTGCGCCATTCGTGAGCCGGCGGCGGTCCTGGCCAATCTGAATCGCGTGCTGCATGGACAGGTCAGCGGATTTGTCACTTGCTCTGCCGCATTGATCACGTCCGAGGGTGGAATGACGATTGCCAACGCGGGAAACCTCGCTCCATACCTGCATGGAAAAGAACTGGCTGTCGCTTCCGGCCTGCCGCTCGGCATTCTCGCCGAGGGCAGCTATGAGGAAACACGCTACCAGCTTGCGACCAACGACCGGCTGACATTCGTTTCGGATGGCGTTGTGGAAGCCACCAACGACAAGCGGGAACTCTTCGGCTTCGAGCGGACCCAGGCCATCAGCAACCTACCCGCGCAAGCCATCGCCGAGACCGCCAAACAATTCGGGCAGGAAGACGATATCAGTGTGGTAGCGGTTATGCGCATGCAGGAGGCCATCCATGCGGTCTAAATTTGTGCTGCATCGCTTTTATGGACTCATTAGCCTGTTGTTCCTGTTATCGACCGCACCTCTTTCGTTGCGCGCACAGACGCAGGTAGTGTTGGGTCACTCAGCGGTGGAGTTGACCGGGCCGTGGAAGTTCCACACTGGCGATGACATGCGCTGGGCCGATCCGAACTTCGACGACTCCGGCTGGGGCACGATGGATCTGACGCCGCGTTCGGGATCGACTAGCCTGATGTACGGTACAGGCGGATTTGTTCCGGGCTGGACAAAGCGCGGCTACCCCGGCTATTCCGGCTTCGCCTGGTACCGGCTGCGCGTCAATATTCAGAATGCGCAGGACGCAAGAGCCGGGCTCGCGCTCAAAATGCCTGCCCACTTTGACGATGCCTATCAGGTGTACGTCAATGGCCAGCGTATCGGACAGTTTGGCCGGTTTACAAACCACGGCGTCACCTTCTACTTGTCGCGGCCGCGCACCTATCCACTACCCGCCAACCTGCGCAATCGCCCAACAACGATTGCCGTCCGCATGTGGATGGATGCCGCCACGCCGTTTATAGCTCCCGATGTCGGTGGCCTGCATGGACCTCCGGTACTTGGGCAGCCTTCCTATATTCAGGCCTTGCTCCGTCTGGACTGGGAGGACCTTGATCGCGCGCTTAATGGAGAATTCCTCCTGTCGGCCATCCTTCTACAGGTCCTGCTGGTCGCGTTCGGCCTTTACTGGCTGGATCGCAGTGAGCATGCCTACCTCTGGCTGGGCCTCGTCTGCGCGACCAGCCTACTCTACTTAGTCGTTGTTCTGCTGGGGTACTACACCGCCTGGATAGGGCAAACTCCCGTAGAGTTTCTTGAAGATGTAGTTCTGATTCCGGCATACATCGGACTGTGGGTGCTCTTCTGGGGATACTGGTTCCGGCTGGAACGTATGGGCCGACTGCACGGCGTGGTCTGGGGACTGGTGCTGCTGCTGGCTGTGGGGATGGCCATGCTTCGCCCGCCTCTCTATGGGCGTGCCGTTCCAGTTCATGGCATGGTCTGGCTCTTGCCTCTTACCGAGGTCTTCAAGCTACTGCTGGGCGCCATGCTGGTCTGGGTGACATACCGTGGCATTCGAAGAGACAGGACAGAGGGATTGCTTGCCCTGCCCGCCGTTGCGCTGGTAGTCCTCTCGCTCTACCAAGAGGACTTGATCGTACTGCGTATACCGGTGTCCTTTTTCCCCTTCGGATTCGGCATCAATCTCAGTGACCTCGCTACCATGCTGTCGCTGGGTATCATCACCGTGCTGCTGTTGCGGCGGTTTCTGCAAGGCCAGCAGGAGCGGGAGCGTATTCGGGCGGAGTTACAACAGGCGCGCAGTGTGCAGGAAATGCTGATCCCACAACATGCGCCGCAAGTGCCAGGATTCACGGTCGAGAGCGTCTACCTTCCCGCCAGCGAAGTGGGCGGAGATTTCTTTCAGATTCTGCCGGGAGACGATGGCTCGCTGCTGATCGTCGTGGGCGACGTGAGCGGAAAAGGATTGAAAGCCGCGATGACGGTGAGCACGATTGTTGGCGCGCTGCGCGGCTGTACTGCGCGGAAGCCATCTGAGGTGCTGGCATATCTGAATCGTGTGCTGCACGGCCAGGTCAAGGGCTTCGTCACTTGTTCGGCTGCGTTGATTGCAGCCGATGGCGCGGTCACACTGGCGAATGCCGGGCACCTGCCGCCGTACCTCAACGGAAAAGAATTGCCAATGGAAGGAGCGCTGCCGCTGGGCATGATGGACGGCGCTGAATTCTCCATGATGCACTTTCAACTCGCGCCCGCCGACACGCTGATGCTGATGTCCGACGGCGTGGCCGAAGCGCAGGACGAGCAGGGCCATCTCTTCGGCTTCGAACGCGTCAGCAATTTGCTACAGCGGCCCATCTCCGCGGCAGAGGTTGCCGCGGTCGCGCAGAACTTCGGCCAGGAAGACGACATCTCTGTCCTCTCCGTCACTCGCACGGCAACCATGAAAGCGGTCCCTGCATGAAGAAAACGTTCGCACTGTTTCTATTGTTTGTCGTTGCCTCTGCTGGACTCCGCGCAGAGAACGCGCCCGCGCCTGCCACGCAGATCACGCTGGGCCGGTCGATGGTGGCGCTGACCGAATGGAAATTTCAACCGGGAGACAATCCAGACTACGCCCAGCCAGCGTATGACGATTCAGCCTGGAAACTGATGAGCATCGAGCCGCGCGCAAACTACCACGATCCATACTTCAGTTCGGATTTATATATTCCCGGCTGGACGGCCCGAGGATATCCGAACCTGACGGGGTACGCCTGGTACCGGACGCGTTTCAAGGTGATGGGAGGTAACAAAAATCTGTGGCTGGAGATGCCGCCGGATGTGGACGACGTCTACCAGGTTTATGCCAACGGGCAACTGGTGGGATCCATGGGAAAATTTACAGCGAACCATGTGACGGCTTTTTATTCGCACCCTGAAGAATTTCATCTGCCAACCGCAGATACAAATGGCGATGTTGTTCTCGCGCTGCGCTTCTACATGCAGCCGGAAAGCGTCCTGTGGAACTTTGGGGCCGGCGGAATGCACGCGCCTCCGGTAATCGGCCTCCCAGACACTGTGGCGCTGTTGCAGCAGCGCAATCAGGACGTCATCCTGCACACTGATCTTTCCTACCTGCTGCTCGGACTGCTGGCCTTGATTGCAGGTATTGCGGCGTTCTGGATTTACCGTATGGACCGCTCCGAGCAGGCTTATTTCTGGCTCGCGCTGGCCTTTGCAATGGAAGCTGTGGTATCCATCAGCAATTTTATCGCCAGTACAACTTACTGGGAGTCCTACGCCGCCAATGTGTTGATCAATGATCTGATTGGTTCTGCGCTCGGCCCATTGTTCTGGCTACTCTTCTGGGCGTATTGGTTTCGGCTGCGTGCAATTCGGATGGTGGGCCGCATAGGATGGACGCTTGTTCTGCTGGAAGTGTTGACCTTCTCCTGCCTGCTGCAACCAGTCATGGGAACTCTCATACCGCTCGGCTGGACACATGATCTCTGGCTGCTCAGCACGATTTGGACGTTCGTTTTTGCCGTCCTCCTGGTTGCGGTCACGGTGGGCGGTATCCGTCAGGACCGAGCGGAAGGCTGGACCGCCCTGCCTGCCGTCGTATTGCTGGGCATAACTCTATTCAGCACCGATCTGGAAGTGATTGGGGTTCCCGTAAGCTACTTCCCGTTTGGCATTCGTCTGGGTATCGGCGATGTATCGCTGTTCGTACTCATCCTCGTTGTTCTTGGCCTTGTCGTTCGCCGTTTTTTGCGCTCCCAGATGCGTCAGCAAGAGATGGCGCAGGACGTGAAGCATGCGTGGGAGGTGCAGCAGGTGCTGATTCCCGCCGAACTGCCGCATGTTCCAGGCCTGACCATTGAGAGCGAATACCGACCGGCGCGTGAAGTGGGCGGCGACTTTTTCCAGATCATTCCGCATGCGACCGACGGCAGCGTGCTGATTGTCGTGGGCGACGTGACCGGCAAGGGATTGCAGGCGGGAATGCTGGTGGCGCTGATCGTCGGCGCGATTCGCGAGCGCGTCGAGACCAGCTTCGACCCGCTCGCCATGCTGCAATCCTTAAATCGCCGCCTGATGGGCCGCGGCCACGCGCACGCGACCTGTCTCGCGCTGCGAATCGCCGCAGATGGTTCCGCAACACTGGCCAATGCCGGACATTTGCCACCGTATCTGAACGGAAAAGAATTGCCGATGGAAGGCGCTCTGCCGCTGGGCATGGTCGAGAGTGCACAGTTTTCCGTGATGCACTTCCAGCTTGCGCCCGCCGACACGCTGATGCTGATGTCCGACGGTGTGGCCGAGGCGCAGGACGAGCAGGGCCATCTCTTCGGCTTCGATCGCATCAACCAATTGCTACAGCAGCCCATCTCCGCGGCCGAAGTTGCCGCGTCCGCGCAGAACTTCGGCCAGGAAGACGACATCTCTGTCCTCTCCGTCACTCGCACGGCAACCATGAAAGCGGTCCCTGCATGAAGAACCAACGCAGGCGCAGCGGCATGAGTATTCTTAACACCGCGTCATCGAGAACAAGTGCTACAAGTTAGCCAAGAGTTTCTTTTGAATACGAGGAGTGTGATAGACACCTATGACCACGCAACCAGCGCCAATGACTCGCGTACGAGTGGACCAGGCCAAAACCGGCAATCTCAGCAGCCTTACCGTACTGCGCTTTTCCGGCGACATTACCGGCACCTCCAACGATGCCGTTTTCGGTGCTTATCGCCAAGTGCCTGCCGACACCCGCAAACTGCTGCTCGATTTCACGAAGGTCGAATACATCAACTCCAGCGGGATCGCCTTGTTGATCGAACTACTGATGGCGGCCCAGAAGGACAACCGCACCGCCCGGAGCTTTGGCCTGTCGCCCCACTTTCAAAAGGTCTTCATGATGGTGGGCCTGAACCAATACATCCATCACTTTCCCGATGAAAACTCCGCCTGCGCCGCGTTTTAGCACACGGCGCTGTCGGCGTAGGCCAACGCGCCGCGCAGTGGCGGAAGGGCGCTATACAGGAAGGTTTGTAATCCGCAGCGCGGAAAATGGCATTTTCCGCGTCGCAGCCCACCGCTTTTGCAACCCCTCCTTAGCCGAGTTTCAGGTTTGGCCCACATACATAACCCTGATGGCCATGCTATTGGACGGACGAAAGAGAAGAAACACCCGATAGCTCACGACAGCTGCGGATGCTTCGTCTTGATCCACGCCTCGACCATTTTCTTGAACTGTTTGGCATGTAGCAGGACTTCGGCAGCTTCGGTCGCCGTGGCGATGCGAACGCCGGTATAGTCGATGACGTTGCGCTTCCTTCGGCATCCCTCAAAATAATCCAAAAGAGTTTTGGCCTGGCTTCCCAGCGCAAGGCTGGCAGCTTCAAACGTGAGGGCGTGATGGCCCGGCACAGCGCCGACGCGGTAGCCAGCGCAAGCGATCGCCATCTTCGCGGTTTGAAGAGAGGCATTGTAGGCGGTGACGAATCTTCGGTCCTCAGACAGGGCAGGGATTGCAGCGTCTTGGAGATCGCGCGCCACAATGGCACGAAACTTCTGCTTGCTGGTTTGGTGCTTATGCACTTTGCGCGTCGCGAGCAACTGCGTCCAACTCATCCTCAGATCCCTTCAGCATGATCTTATCGCCGCGCAATACGGTGCGAAGAAAATGGTTCTTCTTCTTAAGCGACTCCCTGAAATCTCTTTCATTGAAAATCGTCTCGTTGATCGGACGACCGACAGCCTTCTCGATGCGGCGAAACACTGGGACGATGTCCATCGTGCTCACGGGGCCAATCAACATTACATCCACATCGCTCGCGGCATCCGCCTCCCCCCGCGCCAGGGAACCATAAACAAAGGCCCATTTAATTTTATTCTTGAGCCGGGCAATCTCTTGGCTGAGCAAGGGAAGGATGCCAGACGTTTTCTCCATCAACCCATGAAGTTCCGGAAAAATCGGGGAATTTTCATTTGCCTTGACATACGTTCGTCGGCCATCGACACGCCTCTCCAGTATGCCCGCCTGAACCAATGCCGCGACCTCCCGCTGCAGGCTGGAGACTCGCGTCCCGATGTGATCGGCGATTTCGCTGAGATACCACCACTTTCCGGGCTGAAGCAGAGTCGCGGCGAGGACACCCTGGCGGGTGGGCGGCATCAATGCGTCAAGCAATCCATTGCTACGCATAATGCGTTAATACTTACGCACTATGCGTTAGTTGTCAATTTTGGTTTCGGCTTAGACTGGGCCAACGTCTCGAGCGACCGGGCGTTTAGCGACAGATATCCGGTCTGGTCGAAAACGAAGGCCGATCCCTTGCTGGCGTCGAAATACAAAAGGAAACAGGCTTTCCAGCTTGCAATTCCTTTGCAGTTCCGCATCTCCAGTGAGAGCTCGTAAATTCTGAAGGGGACCGGAAAGGCGGCATTTCAACCGGCATACCCCAATGTCCGCCCGGGTGCAAGCTGATAATCATCAAGAAAGTGATGATTCTGACGTGACCCTCAAATCTCGGTACTGCTCCGGTACAAACGCATGAGAAGAGAATGGTCTTCTGCTCCCTAAGCAACACCATACAAAGCACTTGGAATTTACTTTTCAGCGTTCGGGACCAGGGGGTCGGAGGTTTAAATCCTCTCTCCCCGACCATTTATTTACAAGCGGATGCAGCCTTTTCCGGGATCGCCAAAAATCCCGGTGTAGACGATTTTGTAGTCGGTCAAATCCTCTCGGAACAACAAGTAGATTCACGAACGTGTCACCTGATGTGTTTCCGCGCAGGAGAATCAAATCAAAAACCAAGCAGTCCCACAACCGAAGCCCGAGTTCGTTGCCGTGGCATCCCACATGGCGGGTGGCCCAGGTCTCAATTTGGTCGGCAATCTCGGGTGCCCCACGTCTCGTCCGCCCCGGCGGAAGACGTGGGATTGTAGGATGTAGCATGGCGAAGGGCGTAGTGGCGGGTGTCCACCCTTCGCACTACCACGATGAGGGTGCCCCATCCTTCGCGTTGTCGCTGCGGCGACCGAAGGGTGGGAGGAAGAAAATCCCGTCGCCTTTCTTCCCCCTACGCGTAAAATCCGCGCTGACGAATCACGCCCGCCACTCGATCCATCGCCAGCATGTATGCCGCAATCCTGTTGTTCACGCTATGCGTGTTCGAGTAGTGAACGACATGCTCAAAGCTCTTGACCAGGATTTCATCCAGCCGCTCATTCACCACTTCTTCTTTCCAGAAGTATCCCTGCCGATCCTGCACCCACTCAAAGTACGAAGCCGTCACGCCGCCGGCATTCGCCAGAATGTCCGGAACGATAAACACTCCCTTGTCCGCCAGAATGTCGTCCGCCACCGCCGTCGTCGGCCCATTCGCGCCTTCGACGACAATCCGCGCCTGAATCTTCCCCGCATTCCGGCTGTGGATCACGTTCTCCGTCGCCGCCGGGATCAGAATGTCGCACGGCGTGGTCAGCAACTCCGCCGAATCCGCTGCCTCCGCTCCGCGAAAACCGACAACCGTACCATGGTCCTTGTGGTGTCGATTTAGCGCGTGGACATCGATGCCATTCGCGTTGTACAGCCCGCCATCGTACTCCGCGATCCCGATGATCTTGCAGCCCACTTCCATCAGCAGCTCGGCCGCGTTCGACCCCACATTGCCAAATCCCTGGATGATGACCCTGCAACCCTCCACCGGCATCTTCAGCTCGCGCAGCGCCTCCAGGCACACCACCCGCACCCCGCGTCCCGTGGCCTGCCGTCGCCCTCGCGACCCGCCCAGCTCGATCGGCTTGCCTGTCACCACGCTGGTCACCGTCTGCCGCATGTGCATGGAGTAGGTGTCCATCACCCACGCCATCGTCTGCTCGTTCGTGTTCACATCCGGCGCCGGCACATCTTTTTCCGGCCCAATAAATTCGATAATTTCGGAGGTATACCGCCGGGTAATCCGCTCCAGCTCGCCCCTCGACAGCTTCTTCGGGTCGCAGATCACTCCGCCCTTTGCCCCGCCAAACGGAATATCCACCACCGCGCATTTCCAGGTCATCCAGCTCGCCAGAGCCCGCACCTCATCCAGCGTCAGGTCCGGGGAGTAGCGAATGCCGCCCTTCGCCGGCCCGCGCGCCAGCGAATGATGCACGCGAAATCCGGTCATCAGCTCAATGTGTCCGTCGTCCATCGAAACCGGGAAGTGTACGATGATCTCCCGGCTGGGCGATCGCAGCACCTTCCACAAATCGTCTTCCAGGTTCAGCTTGCGTGCGGCAAAATCAAAACGGGCAGCCTGCGCTTCCCACGGGTTCATTTCCTGCTCAATTGCAATCGTTGCCATACAAGTCTCCGCTTCTGCTGGCCGATGATTCGCGTGTCAACCTTGGTCTCCACAAACCCTATTCCGGCCAAACCTACGGAGTATAGGCCCGCCCCCTCACCTCCGGCAAGCGTATCCATCACACAGGTAACTGGGTTGAATACTACTCTGGAAAAGAGTCCGTCGGGTGCCCGGCGTCTCGTGTTTGAGACGTGGGAGAGTTCGTGCAGATCTCTTCTCGAAGCTGTCCTATCCGATTCAATCTCCACGGTTCCGCACTCACACGTCGAGTAGTGTTGCATGTGCAACCACACCACGCCGGGGGCTCCATCTCGCCGCGTGTCGCCGTGACAGCCGGCCAGGGTGGGATGGAAGAGATTGTTTCTATTGGTCGTTTGTCATTGACGCTTGGGAGAGCGGAACTCCTCGGCCAGCGAGGATGGACTGTTCGCATGAGTGGATTTTTTCGTACTCGACTAACGTGGCTTCGTTCCTGACGTGACCGACGGTCGCGAAACATATCCTGCAGATGGAGTCGAACGACCCATCGTAATTACGCCGATGGGTATACAGTGTTTTTCGAGTGATTGTCATGGCATGGACCCCTCTTCTGGGGGAAGTCCAAGACTACGAAAACCCGGCGCAGGAATCTGTTCAATTTAGCTCACTCATCCATTTCGAATTCGGGCGGAGGACCGCGGGATGTGGCGGGGCCGTATTCCTCAACCTTAAAATGCACTAAATACTGTGCAGCCAATATAGTTGCCTTAGCAACTATATTGGTTGAAAAGTGGCTTTTTGGTTGCTATGGCAACTATATTTTTGTTCCTGAAGCGGGCAGCGAAACTTTGAAGGTCGTAGCCGCCTTTGCCCGGACGCATGCAACTGCGGATGCAGAGTCAACGGAGCTTGAGAAGAAGCGGATTTCCTGGCACGACGGTGTGCATTCTCGGACCGCTCCATTCAACCGACTGCGATGGATCCCGAAGCGATGCCAAGGATACGCCGTCAACTTCTGAATTCCCAGCCGTCCGGGAGTTGCAGCATCGCCGACGCCATCCTTATTTAACCCGAAACAAGCTGTAGGTATGCGCTGTGATATAAAGCCCGCAAGTACTGGATTGTTTTTCTCAGGTGGGTAAACGCATCCATGCTCGGATTCCGATTTCTATTGCCGATCTTTCTTTTCTTGCTTTTGCTTGCAGCCATGGCGCCGAACGCCCATGCGCAGCAGTAGATCACGCTCGGCCAGTCGATTGTGGCGCTGAATGGGCCGTGGAAGTTCCATGTTGGCGACAACCCGGAGTGGGCCGATCCGGACTTCGACGACTCGCAATGGGAGATGGTGGATCTGACGCCGCAGGCCGGAACCAGCGGCGTGCGACTGCTACGGCGTGACGAAGAAGTTATATTCCAACCTGTACAAAAATAGTCTTGCTCGGCGAATGACGCTCCCTATGAAGTTGATTCGATAGCCGATGTCTGCGGCATCGAATCGTCCGCGGTTCTTTGGAAGCCGACTCAAATGAAAAACGGTGTCATGGGGAAATCTGTGACGCAAGAGAAAGGCGCTCCATGAGGAGCGCCTTTCTCTTGCGCGCGGTGAAACTGGACCCTTCCCATGGAGTCAACATGTACGAGCGGGCTCGGCTGCGGCCGCCGACCAGTGTGCAGATGTGTTCAACGCGCCTTCCGAAGCGCGTTGAGATCATCCCCGACCGAAGGCTTCGACGTTCACGATGACGGCCTGCCTGGGATCTGCACACCACACCAAATGAAGAGTGCTTTTAGAAAGCCTTCGTCTAGCCGTGCAACTGGCTTGATCGGCGTCGCATCCATG
>JAJZCA010000061.1 GCA_021798735.1 Acidobacteriota bacterium
AACCGGAGCTCGCCTCGTGAAATCCGGCACGACGCCGCCCACGTTTGTCTCTCCCAACGTAGGGTTGCCCGCGGACCACAATCAGCATGTCTTTCAGGAATATGAACGCTTCGTCCGGGGTCGCTAACTCCGCCGTTACACAATGAACGGTGTCCTCGTGAGCGCAGCGCGGCGAGGAACCTGCGGCTGCTCAATCCTGGCCGCCTCGTTTGCGGCCAGGCTGAGAACAAGGGACACATTCCCATAGGGCCGATCGATAGACCTTTCATACCGGGGTGCAACATGAATCGTCTGTATGCGGGATGTATCGTTTTGTTTTTCATCGCCGGAATATCCCCCGCTCAATCGCGGTCTGGAATCGCGCCCGTCGCAACTGTGCAAGCAGCGCCTTCCCAATCCAGCGCCTTCATTCCCATGGCCGTATGGTATGGCGGTGGCAAGGTGCGCGCCCCCATGCTGGGCCCGGTGGAAGCGGACTCTCCACAAAAGTGGGGCAAGGACCTCGACCAGATCAAAGCCCTTGGCTTCAATACAGTCAAGACTTGGATCGACTGGTCCACAGCCGAGCCGCAGCCGAATGTGTTCGATTTCAGAAACCTGAACCTGGTGATGCAACTGGCGCACCAGCGCGGACTGCGCGTCATCGTGCAAATTTACATGGACTCTGCGCCGGACTGGGTAGGCGCGCATTTTCCTGACGCGCGCTTTGTCGACAGAAGCGGCGCGGTGATCGATTCTCAATCTGCTCCGGGTTATTGCGTCGATGACCGCGCCGTCAAGGCAAAAATGGTGGAGTTCTACCAGGCTCTATCGAGGGATGCCAACCGCTATCCCGCCCTATACGGCTGGGATGTGTGGAGTGAGCCCCATGTCATCAACTGGGCGGAAATTTCTTATCTGAAGGCCCCCGAGTTCTGCTACTGCAAATACAGCCAGGAGCGGTTCCGCGAATGGTTGCGGGCAAAATATAAAACTCTGAACGCGTTGAACGCGGCCTGGTATCGCCAATTTACCTCGTGGGATCAGGTGTCGCCGCCGCGATTTTCCACCATCCTCTCCTATGCGGACTATCTCGACTGGCGCGCTTTCATTGACGACAAGCTGGCGGAAGATCTGCACACGCGTGTGGTGGCCATTCGCAGCGCTGATCCGAACCATCCGATCACCAGCCATGCCGACGATCCGGGAATTTTTCTTTCTCCCACAGATGGCTATGGCAATCCGGACGACTGGAAAATGTCAGAGGCAGCGGATTTCTTCGGCACCTCCATCTATCCCAACATGAGCCACATGTGGCCAGATTGGATGCTGGCCTCCGGGCTGGATTTTATCCGCTCCGCCGGTAAAAGCTACGGCAAGGGCTTCTGGATTGGCGAACTGCAGGCCGGTCAGGGAGTCAGCGGTATGAGAATTGCGCAGCCTGTAACCGCGCAGAATGAGACCTTCTGGCTGTGGCAGGTCATCTCGCACGGTGCGCGGGAAGTTGCCGTGTATGCGTGGTATCCCATGAGTTCCGGCTATGAATCGGGCGGCTATGGTCTGGTTAATCTCGATGGCTCGATCACCGATCGAGCGAAAGCTGCGGGCGAAGTGGCGCGTGTTGTGCAACAGAACGCCACCGGCATCGACCGGGCGCAGCCTTCCGCCGCTCACGTTGCCATCCTCTACGATCGTCTCTCTTATATGGTGGGCGGCACCGAACCGAGCAACGTGGTCCTCGGCAATGCCGAACGCGATTCGCTCTACGGCGTGTATCGCGCCTTCTGGCAGAAGCAGATTTCGGTCGATTTCCTGAATGCGCCCACGCTGACCAGCGCAGACTTGCGTCCCTATAAAATCGTCTTCCTGCCGTATCCTGTGATGCTGTCCAAACAAGTCGCCGATGCTGTAAAGGATTACGTCTCCAAGGGAGGGACTGCCGTGGCCGAAGCGCGCCTGGCATGGAACGATGCTCGCGGATACGCCAGCCCGGTGATTCCCGGGTTTGGGCTTGACCAGGTTTTTGGCGGGCGTGAAGCATCGATCCATCCCGAAGCTGAGCCGCACATGATCCTGCAACCCTCCGCGAACCTGCCTGGCTTGAAGAGTGGCGACTCGATCGATGGAGCGGCCTTTGCGGAGGAACTGGAGCCGTACTCGGGAGCCTCCATACTGGCGCGCTTTTCCGACGGCGAGCCCGCGATATTGGAGAACTCCTTCGGTCGTGGTAAAGCAATCCTGACCGGTTCCTTCGTCGGGCTGGCCTACCAGCGCACGCAGGACCCACTCACAGGAGAATTTCTCCGCTCTTTGGCAAGCGCCGCTGGCGTTACACCCGAAGTTCGCGTCTCCGGCTCGGGAACATCCCAGGTGGAAGTTCGCTGCCTGACGAGCGCCAACGAACAGTTCGTGTTCGTTTTCAACCATGCGGCCAGTCCTGCCGACGCCACGATTCGCCTTCGCCTGCCCTGGCGCGTTCAACAGGCGCGCGATCTTGTCAGCGGCAATACGCTCGCTTCCCCTGCGCTGCAGACAGCCGCGAGCGGAGAAGATACTATCCTGCAGAAGAACCTTGCAGCGAACGGAATCTGGATCGTCCGGCTGGATCGGCAATGATCGCGTGGCTGCGCGTCCTGTTCGCTGCACATCGTAAGGAGGGCCCGTGGAGCGGTTCGCGCTGGTAGTCGATCTCGGCGGCACAAAAATTGCAGCGGCGCGCGTCGATTCTGCCGGGAAAGTGACGCATCGCCGCATCGCTTCAACCCCACGCGGCGGCAGGAAGGCAGTCGTCACCGCCGTTATCCATTTGCTGCAACAAATCCCGTCGCAAGACGTTTGTGCGATAGGAGTGGACGTACCTGGATGTGCTTATGCGGACGGAAGCGTGTGGGCGCCGAATCTTCCCGGCTGGAAACGTATGGCCCTGGGCGCAATGCTGAAAGATCATTTCAAGCTGCCGGTGCTGGTTGAAAGCGATCGCAACGCATTCGTTACCGGAGAAGCTTGGAAGGGAGCGGCGCGCGGTTGCCGCAACGTAATTTTTCTCGCCGTCGGCACCGGCATTGGCGCGGGAATCATCAGCGGCGGTCATCTTGTGCGAGGTTCCGGCGAACTGTCCGGCTGTCTGGGATGGATGGCCTTGGAGACCCACTTTTTGCCCCGCTATAAAGAGGTAGGCTGCCTGGAATCCCACCTGGCAGGCCCGGCAATTGCAAGGGAGGCCAGCCGAATTCGAAAAACCGCAATCACCACGCGTGAACTGATACAACTCGCCCGGCAGGGCAATCCTTCAGCAAAGAAATTGATTGCGCAGGCAGGCGAATACATGGGTCTCGCTTTGGCAAACCTGGTCAGTATTCTGAATCCGGAGATGATCGTGATCGGCGGCGGCGTAGCAGCGGCTGGAAACCTGCTGCTGTCTCCCGCAAAAAAAACCATGCGGCAATGGGCGCAGCCGCTGGCGGCGAAACATGTACGCATCGTTCGCTCCCGGCTTGGCGAGCGGGCCGCCTTGCTGGGCATGGCAAGAATCGTCTTCGACAATGCCTCTGAATCGCCCCGCGCCCAACGATACCAGGGTACTGAAACTTAGCCGCGTGTCGCCGCGGCGATCGGTCAGGGTGGTACGCGGAACCGATTTCAGCAGGGCAGCACGGAGTTGCCATGACGCAAACCGCCGATGATCGAACCATCCGACGCGCCAGCCTGATTGCAACCGTCAATGCCTGCATGTTTGTATTTGGCGTAGCTCTGCTGTTGATGGGATCTCTTCTTCCCACGCTGCAGTTCAGTGACGGCCGCGCCGGAAGTCTAGGTTCATTTCCGCTGGTTGGAATTCTGATTGCGACTGCCCTGATTGGGCCCGTTCTCGACAAGCTCGGCGCGAAAATTGCGCTGGCTGCGGCGCTGGCGCTGATCGCCTCGGCGCTCGCACTCCTGCCATCTTTGACTAGTTACGCAGGCATTGCCATCGCCGCGTTCGTTTATGGCTTGGGAGCCGGTGTGTTGAACGCCGCGACCAACACGCTGGTTTCCAGTTTGAGCGCCTCCGGACGCAGCGCCGCGCTCAACCTGCTGGGATTCTCCTTCAGCCTGGGTGCGCTGGCGGTTCCATTGCTGATGTCTTTTACCCGGGGAAGGTTTTCCTCCGCAACCGTTCTGTATGCTCTGGCAACCACCTCTGCCGTAGTCCTTGTTTTTGTCTTGATGCAGCAGTTTCCCGCACCGATCCACTCCAGCACACCGTTAAAAAAGCTGTTGCAAGTCCTGCATCAGCCTGTCGTCTGGCTCTTCGGCGTTCTGCTCTTTTTCGAGTCTGGCAATGAGAATTGCATGTTCGTCTGGACTGGAAAAATCGCGCAAGATCTGCTGCATACATCGGCGCAACGAGCCGACCTGGCACTGCTCGGCCTGAGCGCTGCATTGGGTGCCGGACGCCTGCTGGCTGTGCTATGTCTGCGCTGGATCGGCAATCGCAACACCATCCTGCTTTCCGCCGGAATCGTCGCTGGCGGAGCAGTCGGGGTTCTTGTTTCTGCGGGCTTCGGCGGCGTGATGACGGGTTTTTGCCTGATCGGCTTTGGGCTATCTGCGATCTTCCCTACCGTTCTTGGAATGGCTGGCGACCGTTTCCCTCGCGAGACCGGAACCGTCTTTGGCGCAATCATCACGGTAGGACTGATCGGAGGTATCGCCGGTCCGTTGCTCGGCGGTTGGGCCGCAATCTACAACCCCGCCCGCGTGCTGATCGTGCCGATCGTCGCAGCCGCTGGGGTCGCTGTTCTCGCATGGATTGTTTCCAGCGGCAAGCGCTCCGTCGCCGCCAATAATTCCGATTAACGGTTCGGCCCTTACAGTGGCTCCTGAGAATTCAGCAATCCTCGGTTCTGGCGCGTCAAACGATTCACGATCTTGTAGCGATCTCCGCGATACGTCGACTTCACATGCTCGATTGGCTGACCGCTTTGTACATAGGAAATTCTGGTAAAAAGAAAAACCGGGCTGCCTTTCGCGATGCGCAACAGCCTGGCGGTTTCTGAGTCTGACAAACCGGCCTCAGCGACTTCATCGGCGACGATCATGTTGATGCCGTAGCGTTCCGCGAGGGCTTCATACAGCGAATTGCGAGGATCGAATGTCTCCAGCAGATCTGGACAGAGGCGCAGCGGCAGAGAGCTGCATTCAATTCCCATGGGCAAATTGTTGGACTGACGAATGCGTTTCAGCTGAATCACTTTTTCGTCGGACCGCAGGCCGAGCGCTTTTACTATTTCCTCATCAGGTTTCTGTATCTGAAAGGAAAGAACCTTGGACCGCGGCGTAGACCCTCGCGCCTTCATGTCTTCAGTAAACGACAGTACCTGGCGGAAGTCCTTCTCCAGCTTGATGCCGGAAACAAACGTGCCCTTGCCCTGGCGGCTGTACACCACTCCGGCTTCGCAAAGCGACTTGATGGCCTGGCGAACGGTCATCTGGCTGACGCCAAGAGACGCTGCAATGTCCAGTGCGGAAGGCAACGGCTCTCCCGGTTTCAGCGCACCGGAGTGAATCTGGTGTAGCAGGCGCTGCTGAATCTGATGGTATAGAGGAACGAAAGTATGACGGTTCAGTGGAGGAAGCGCTGCCATTGTCTTACTCATCTTATGACAATCTATATATTAGGCTGTTCAGACTCTCAAAATCCTTTTACGCAAATCTACCTCCCCAGCAAATATCGGCGCGGATACCTGTTTCGGAAGCGGCGACATGCTACAGGACGTGAAGGTGCCGCACCTGCTGCTCCGGCGGCGACATCAGCGTCACAGCCTTCTCGCAGTTGGCAACGCAGCCCCGCGCGACCGCCAGGCTGCCGTAGTAATCGTCGTAGCGAAAGCCGTTCTCGCCGCGCCACATGGGGAAAACCGCGCACGCATTCATCCATGGCTCGAACACCGGCGTGATGTCGAGGTACGTGTCCGGAACAAATCCAGTCGCATCTTCCCAGTTGTCGTCGAAGAAAAGTTTGCCGACGGAATGGGGTGGCAGTTTTCGCGCGATCGCCGGGAGCGCTGCGTAGAAGATTGCGTCCTGCACAATCTGGTAACAGGCGCGATGGTCCTTATGCCAGCTCCCCTTCCAGTGGGTCACAACAATGTCCGGCTTGTACTGCCGAATAAAGTCGCAAACCGCGAACTTCGCCTCCTCATTCAAGGGCACCTCGCCATCGGGATAGTGCAGGAACTCCGCAGTTGCGCCAATCATCGACGCCGCCTTCTTGGCGGCAGCTCGCTGCATCGCTCCATATCGCTCCGGTGGAATCGTGGCCGAACCTCTCTCGCCCAGGGAAAGACTCAACAGAGAGCCTTTCGCTCCCTGATGAATCGCGAGCGCAACCGGCGCGCCCATGGCAAAGAATGCGTCTCCCGGATGCGCAGCAACGGACATGATATTGAAGACCTTGTGCTTTTCTGTGCCGGAAGCGGCACCGGGCGGCCGACCGGGCATTGTACTGGCCTGTAGTGGTTCTCCGCCAAGCGAAAGGGCACCGACTGCGGCGCTCACCTCTTTCAAGAAACTGCGGCGCGTGGAATCAGGCATGCCTGGTTTTCCCATCATCTTAGGATCGTACTGCTGGAAGAATACGACTGCGGCACAAGTGCAATCGCAACGAGGCATGGCGACAGCCCCAGCTTCGAAGACCCAAGTCCCTCAGAAGTTAAACCTAGTCAGAATATAATGCAAACGGAACTGCCGTGGGTGTTGACGGCGCTTGCGATCTGTCCGAAGTTCGACATGTCGACCGGTGCCGGGTGCCCTCAATTCAAGCCGTCTTTTGGCTTGAGTGGGGGAAGTTCCGAAGGATCACGCGTCTTATAAGATAAGTGATTTACTCTTTCTCGTCCGTGGTCCGCTCCTGAATAATCAGCCGGTCCAGGGTCAGTTCGCCAATCTCCAGCTTCTCAACGCGGCCTTGGTGCATGCCGAACTTGCCAATGGTGAACGCGCCGACCGCCACCGCCGCTACAGCGACCGCTCCAACGGCGGCCGCGCCCATCGCCACCGCCAGCAGCGCGAAGCCTGTCGATGCCGAGATCAATGTCTGTTTCGTATTCATCCTCATGGCCCAAATTGTACCGTGTGATCTTTCTGAAACCTGCAGCCTATTTCCCGGGCGTCGTAGAGGGCGGACCTTCCGCGGCGCGCGCACTGTTGAAGAACTCCACGCGCCACTTGCCGCCAGTTTTTTTCAGCGTGGCGGACTCAAGCCAGGTCGTCGGCTTGCCATCCACCGACCCGCGGTTGATCTCGGTGACCCACGCGATGTGGCATCCCACGTGAACCCCCGGATCAGTGACTTTCCAGACGAAGACGTGTCCCTCGGCGTGGAGCTTTTGAATCTGGGCCATCAGTTCGTCCCCATGGAACTGCCGCCCATTATCGAAGGCATAAAACTCCGGCGAGGCAACGGAATGAAAGAGGGTCATGTTGTCTTTCGCCGCCGCCACAAACACGGTGTTCACCGCCTGCACCACGGCGGCGCGGTCAGCCACTGTCCCGCAGGCTTCTGCGCGCGCAGAAACCGCTGCCGCAGCCAGTACGAATACCGCCAATAGTGAGCCGATGATCTGTTTTGGATTCATACTCATGGCGAAAATTGTACACTCGGGCAGGGCCTTCCGGTGGGTTTGGCAATCCATCGTTGCTTGGAGTAAGCTGGGTAAGATTTTGTATGAACGTTGTCCGAACGCTCACCCTATATCCTCCATAACATTGCTTAACAAAACCCTGTCGAAGGAGCGCAAGAGATGGCCCATTGGAAACTTTCTCAACTGGCGACCGCAGGGCTGACAGCCGCCGTGATAAGTGGGTGCTTGTTTTCAGCAATGGCACAGGCGCAAGCGCCGAATACGCTGACGCCGCAAGAAAAAGCCGATGGCTGGAAGTTGCTCTTCAACGGGAAAAATCTGGACGGCTGGCATTCCTATCACGAGCAGGGCATAGGGAAGGACTGGTCTGTGAAACAGGGCGCGATCGTGCTCAACAAACGCAACACGGACGCCTCCGCCGACTATCAAGACCTGACCACGAATGACGAGTTCTCAAATTTCGATCTCAAGTTGGAGTGGAAGGCGAGACCGTGCATCGATAGCGGCGTCATGTTTTGGGTGAACGAATCGCCGGAGTACCAGCAGCCCTATAGCACCGGCCCTGAGATGCAGATTGCGGACCTGGCCTGCACCGTCCCCGACAGCAGAATTTTGATGGAGCGGTCCGGCGACATTTTCGATCTGATCTCGGACAAGGTGGAATACGTGAAGCCTGCCGGAGAATGGAATCAGTTCGAAATCATCGCCAATCGCGGACACGTTCAGTTATTCCAGAACGGGCATATGGTCATCGATACGGATCTGAATGGAGCCGAATGGAAGAGTCTGGTTGCCCATAGCAAATTCGCAAAAATGCCCAACTTTGGGACCTTTCGCAAGGGGCATGTCTCGCTGCAGGGAACTGAACCCAAGGGTAAACCGGGTGTCAGGCTCATGTTCCGCAATATCATGATCAAGCCCCGGTGAGCGAATCGTCGAACCGCCCGTGGCCGCCCCGTCGCCATTTTTCGCGTATTTTAGGGGTTTAGGGATAGCATGTAGACCTATGGCCTTTGTCCTTGAACATCTCGATCACCTGGTTCTCACTGTGGCCAACATCGATGCCACCATTGATTTCTATACAGAAGTGCTGGGGATGGAGGTCGTCACCTTCCAAGGCCGCAAGGCCCTTGCCTTTGGCATCCAACGGCTGAACCTGCATCAGCGCGGACACGAGTTCGACCCCAAGGCTGCGCATCCGACGCCCGGCTCCGCCGACCTTTGCTTCCTGACCACGACCTCACTGGAGAACGTGATGGAGTACTTGAGAGAGCAGAAGATTCACATTGAAGAAGGCCCGGTAGACCGTGACGGCGCCATCGGAAAACTTCGCTCCATTTATCTCCGCGATCCCGACCGCAATTTGATTGAAATTTCCAACACCCTGTAGTCGGGAAGATCGCGCCTTGCTCCCGCAAGATAAAATCGCAGACATGCAAGAGAAACCCACCCCTCCCATGGCGCTGCTGGAACGCGCCAGAAAGATTCGCCTCTTACTAATGGATATAGATGGTACGCTGACCGACGGCGGCGTCTGTCTCATCTCCTTGCCCAACAACGGCGGCATCGCGGAGATGAAGGCCTTCAATTCGCAGGATGGCTTGGCCATCAAGCTGGCGCACATCATGGGAATTAAAACCGGATTCATCACCGGCAGAAAATCCCCCGCCGTCCAGCGGCGTGCGGAGGAGCTATCGGTCGACTATGTCTATCTTGGGCAGGCCACAAAAACCGCCGCGTTTGAAGAGTGCATGCGCAACGCCGGCGTGACTGCCGAAGAAGTCGCCTACCTCGGCGACGACCTGCCGGATATGCCGGTGTCGAAGCTTGCAGGACTGGCGGTCGCGGTGGCCAACGCTGCGCCGGAGTTGAAGGCGATCTGCCACTATGTCACTCGCGCCAACGGCGGGGAAGGCGCCGCGCGCGAAGTCGTCGAGCTGGTGCTGAAGGCGCAGGGAAGATGGGAAGAAGCCATTCCGAAAGCGCTGGCATAAGCGACTCGCGCGGATCGACCCACTCGTTACTTCGTAGCGGTCAGCTACACTCGTTGACAGGCTCGAAGGGGATGTTTCATATGAAGCGATTGATCTGCCGGTTTCGATCGGCTGCAGGATTGCTGTTTCTATCCGCGTTGTTTCTTCTCGGAGCATCAACAACGATGCACGCCCAGCAGAGCGGCATCCTGACGCCGCCCCCCTCGCCCAAGCCGCAAATGAATGGACCAACAATATATGGCGTGCATCCGGGTCATCCGCTCCTCTATCGAATTCCCGCGAGCGGCGACCGACCTATGACGTTTTCCGCCAAGGGTCTTCCTGCGGGATTAATGCTCGACCCTGCGACCGGCATTCTTCGCGGCGTCCTTGCGCGTCCCGGGAAATATGACATCACCTTGCAGGCGCGCAATGCCTTGGGAACCGCCAAGCGGCGTTTCCGAATTGTTGCCGGCGACAAAATTGCCCTGACTCCGCCGATGGGCTGGAGCACATGGTACATGGTCCATCTCGACATCACCGATGCCATGGTTCGTCAGCAGGCCAACGCGATGATCTCGAGCGGCCTCGTCAACTATGGCTACTCCTTTATCGACATCGACGACGGCTGGAACATCAAGCCCTCCTCTTCCGACCCAATGATTGGCGGCGCGCCGCGCGATGTCGAGGGAAATCTTCGCTCCAACCTGAACTTTCCTGACATGGAGGCGCTTGCCGATTACGTCCATGGCCAGGGCCTCAAAATCGGCATCTACATTTCTCCCGGTCCGCTCACCTGCGGTGGATTTGAGGGCAGCTATCGGCACGAGGCCCAGGATGCCAGCTTGTTTGCGAAGTGGGGCTACGATCTTCTGAAATATGATCTGTGCTCGTATCGAAAAATGATGAAGAACCCCAACGACGTCGAGGAACTGAAACCGCCGTACCAGTTGATGGGCTCCGAGTTGGCGAAGCAGAATCGCGACTTTGTCTACAACTTGTGTGAGTACGGGAACGGCGATGTTTGGAAGTGGGGTCGCGACGTTGGCGGCAATTTCTGGCGAACCACCGGCGATGTGGGCTACCTGGACACGCCGCAAAGTACGCTCTGGAAGAATGTTGCTGCTTTCGGCTTTGGCCAGGCTGGCATCGAAAAGTGGGCCGGTCCCGGCGGATGGAATGATCCCGACAACCTGCTGATCGGGCAGATTAAATGGGGCGGCCGCTTGATGCCCACTCCGCTGACCCACAACGAGCAGTACACCTATATGACGCTGTGGTCGCTGATGGATGCCCCGCTGGTCTTCGGCGGCGATATGACGCAGTTGGATCCATTTACGTTGAGCCTGTTGACTAACTCCGAAGTGATCGATGTCAATCAGGACGCGCTGGGCAAACAGGCTGCGCCGGTTTCGAAGCATGGAACTCTGGAAGTCTGGTCGAAGCCAATGGAGGACGGCTCCATCGCCGTGGGCTTGTTCAATCGAGGCGACCGGGCTTCGGAGGTCACCGCACTCTGGTCCGATCTTGGCATTCGCGGCAAACGAACGGTTCGGGATTTGTGGCGTCAAGAGGATGTCGGCAAATTCGATCATGAATTTCATGCGACTGTCGGACCGCATGGCGCAGAAATGTTCCTGTTCGAAAAACATCCTCACCAGTGGTAATGGCTAATTATTCGACCGTTCTCTTCAACTGACCGCACGCCGCGTAAATATCTCGTCCCCGTGGCCGGCGCAGAAAAGCAGGTACGCCGCTTGCAATCAACTGCTGCTGAAACGCCCCGACATCCTCCGGCGCAGGCATCCGATACGGAATATCTGGCCCTGGATTCCACACGATCAGATTCACTTTGCAAGGCAGTCCGGAATTCCGCAGCAGCGTACTCAGTTCGCGCGCATCCTGCAACCGGTCGTTCACTCCGCCCAGCAAAACATATTCAAACGTCATCCGCTCGCGTGGTCTCAGTGGGACCTCGTGCAACGCCGCCAGCAGGTCTTCGATATTCCATTTGCGCGTGATAGGCATGATGCTCTCGCGAATGGAATCATTCGGCGCGTTCAGACTCAGCGCCAGCTTGGGCCGCAATTTCTCCATGGCGAAACGCTCAATGCCAGGCAAAATTCCAGAGGTCGAGACCGTCATGCGCGACTCCGGAATCCCCATGCCTTCCACCAACAGATGGACCGCCGCCATGAAATTGTCGTAATTCAGAAACGGCTCGCCCATCCCCATAAAGACAAGATTGATGCGATCGCGGCCGATCTTCACTTGATGACGATTCAAAACCGCCGCTACTTGTCCGGCAATCTCGCCCGCAGTCAGGTTTCGCTTCACTCCTAATTTCGCGGTCAGGCAGAACTGGCAATTCACAGCGCAACCCACCTGGCTGGAGATGCAGATCGTCGCGCGACGGTAGGGAATCGAGTTCTCCAGCTTGCTGCTCCCGACCTTTGATGTGGCGTCGGCTTCCTCAATCGCGGCGTCGGATCCGTCGCCCAGTTCGCCATCGTCGCCATTCGGCATCCAGACCGTTTCAACCGTCTCTCCGTCCGGACATGCGATCAGGTATCTCTCGGTTCCGTCGCTCGAAAGAAATGTTTGCGTGATTCGCGGCAAACCAATCTCAAGGCCGGAGCGGGTCAGCAAATCGCGGACGGATTTCGGCAGGGAAGTGATCTCTTCAATGGAACCGACACGCTGTTGATAAAGTGCCTGCCAGAGCTGCCGAGAACGATATTGCTCTAAACCCAATCTTTCAGAAATTCCTTCAAGTTGTTGTAAAGAAAGAGAAAAAAGGAACCGCGTTAAAATTTCCGGATTCTTGGATGGAAGGGGGTCGAATTGTGGAAAACTTTGCATCTAATGTGGATAACTAATTGCGGCCTAGTCTCTTTTCGGCCACGCCGCACGCCAACCCAGGATGTGAAAAAATTATATTCAGATGAAACCGACCAATAATCCGCAGGATACTACGCATTTCAGTTCTCTGGGCAAATCACCCGACAGCGCGCAAAGCCGCAACATTCGCCGTACGGAATTGCCCAACGGCCTGGTGATTTTGACTGAGCGCATGGAGCACGTCCGATCCGTCTCGATGGGTGTTTGGGTCAAGACCGGCTCGCGCGATGAACGGCCGGAGATCAACGGCGTCTCCCATTTCGTCGAGCACATGGTGTTCAAGGGCACCAAGTCTCGCTCCGCTCAGAACATTGCGCGAGAAGTCGACGCGATCGGCGGCAACCTGGATGCCTTTACCAGCAAAGAAACGATCTGTTTCAACATCAAGGTACTGGATGAGCATGTGCCCAAGGCGCTGGATGTCCTGACCGATCTGGTGACCCAGCCCATCTTTGCTCCCAACGATATTGGACGGGAATGCAAAGTGGTCCTGGAAGAAATCAAGATGGATGAAGATAACCCGGACATGCTGGTTCATGAAATCTTTACCCAGAGCTTCTGGAAAGACCATCCGCTCGGCAAGCCGATCCTGGGGACGCGCGAAACGGTGAAGCGCTTCGATCAAAGCATGTTGTTCGATTTTTACGGCGGACGCTTCCTGGGTCAGAACATGATTTTTTCCGCCGCTGGCAATCTGGATCACGACGCTTTTGTCGCTTTAGTCGCGGAGAAACTGGCGCACCTGCCACCGTCGCCATCCGCTGAAAATAGTTTGATTCTGCCTGTATCCACCAAGCCCAAAGTGCATGCGCGCATTGTTTCCAAGCAGAAGAAATCGCTGGAGCAACTGCAGCTCTGCCTGGGTGTCCCCGCTCCGCCGATCAACGATGAGCAGCGATATGCAGTCTCCCTATTGAATACCATTCTTGGCGGCGGCATGAGTTCCCGCTTGTTTCAGAATGTCCGCGAGGACCGAGGATTGGCGTATTCCATTTTTAGTGAAGTGAACTCCTTCCGCGATACAGGGTCCCTGTGCGTCTATGCTGGAACATCGGCGCAAAATGCTGAGCAGGTGATTCGCCTGACTGTGGAAGAATTTCGACGCCTGAAAGAACATCCAGTTCCGGAAGAAGAGTTGCAGCGCGCCAAGGACCAGTTGAAAGGCAACATTTTGATGAGCCTGGAAAGCTCCGGCGCTCTGATGTCGAACCTGGCGCGGCAGGAAATGTATTTCCAGCGCTTCTACGCCGTGCCGGAGATTCTGGAGCGAGTGGGTCAGGTAACCAGCGCGGACCTGATGCGAATGGCGCAACAGTTGTTCGTTCCGGAATCGGTTGCAGTGGCGCTGCTGGGCAACCTGAATGGCTTGAAGATCACGCGCGAACACCTTGCCTGCTGATACAGTAGGGAATATAGTCGCATTGGTTCCAATTGCAGGGTGTTGAACATGAAAAATGAAGTATTGCAAGCTAGCAGAAAGCGGCTGCGTCAGTCCGGCTTCACGCTGATGGAGTTGCTGATCGTCATGTCGGTCATTTTGATCCTCATGGCTGTCGCGATTCCGAACTATATGAACATGCGCAGCCAGGCAAATGAGACGGCGGCCATGGAAGAATTGCGCACATTGAACAGCGCGGAAATCC
>JAJZCA010000062.1 GCA_021798735.1 Acidobacteriota bacterium
GATGATGCGGTCAGATCTAGCGACCCCGGACGAAGCGTTCATATTCCTGAAAGACATGCTGATTGTGGTCCGCGGGCAACCCTACGTTGGGAGAGACAAACGTGGGCGGCGTCGTGCCGGATTTCACGAGGCGAGCTCCGGTTTCTGCCACGAGCGCCATCGCGATGGAAACCACCGCGACCGTGGATCCCGCGGCGAATCTTTCCTTGATCCCCTCCACCGCGATCAATGCGTCCTCCGGCGGCACGCAATTGTCGATGGCAATGTCGGAAGCATCGGCCAGGTCTTTGCCGCTGGAGTGCGTCGCCTTCGCCTGCTTGTGATTCTGATGGGAAGAGACCGAAACGACAGTCAGGCCTTTCTTTTTTGCTTCGATTGCCATCTCGACTGGCGCGGCATTCAGCCCGCCGTGAGAAAAGATCAGGATGGAGTCGCGGGCTTCCAATTGGTAGCTTTGTAGAACGACAGAAACATAGCCTTCTGTTCTCTCCAGCCACAACAGCTCTCTTGCTCCGCCGGGTCCCACGACGTTCGTCCACATCAGGCGAGGATCGAAGATCGGATAGAAACCCACAAAGCTGCCGTATCGCGGGAAAATATCCAGCACAGGTATGACGGAATGTCCGCTCCCGAAAAGATAGACTTTGCCGCCAGCCTGAATGGAGCGCGTAAACGTCGCCGCCGCTTCTTCGATCTTTTTGATTTGTGTTTGCCGGATGGCGGCAATCGTCTCTTCAGCGCGAACCAGGTAATTTTCAGCAGACATATCACTCTCCTCGAAACAATCGGCGCTCAACCAAAGTGTAGCAACTAACCTCACGTTTCTATCACTCTGAAAAGTGGATGTCAACTAGTCTTCTAGATGTGTTATACGCCTACCGATGAAACGAGTCATGCAACCAGCACAGCTTTGCCTTGGACAAAAAACTGCTGGCGCATCCCGGCCG
Organism: Acidobacteriota bacterium; assembly: GCA_021798735.1. Taxonomy (GTDB): domain Bacteria; phylum Acidobacteriota; class Terriglobia; order Terriglobales; family Acidobacteriaceae; genus JAKAAZ01. The sequence goes on from JAJZCA010000062.1 coordinate 948, forward strand.
CGAAAAGCGTCCTCGAACTGCATCACCTGCTCACACACCTGCTGTGGCGAGGATGGCGCAGTACGGCTTCGCGACGGCAAGTTCTTCTTTCATCGCGAGACGGACAAGTTCAACGGCGCAACGTTCTTCGCCTTCCTGAAAGCTCTCGATCGCGTCCGCGCCAATGGGACGCGACGGGTGGTCGTGATAGCTACAACTGTAGTATTAGACCTCCGCGGCGATTCGCGCTGCATGTAGATGTTGCAGCGCATACACGGAAATCTCCTGCTGTTGCAGGGCCACGATTCCGCCGGCCGCAGCGCGGGCAGCCCCCAGGGTCGTAATCGTGGGAATGCGCTGGGTAACGGCGGCGCGGCGAATTGCTTTCTCGTCGAAGAACGTATCCTGGCCGCGAGGCGTATTGATGATCAGCTGAATTCGGTCTCCCTTGATGAGGTCGACGACATTCGGCCGGCCTTCTTTCACTTTGAACACTCGCTCGACGACGAAGCCGGCTTTCTCCAACACGTCCGCCGTACCGTGCGTCGCGACCAATTTGAATCCCAATTCGACAAACTGAAGCGCCAGGGCTGCAACGGCAGGTTTGTCATGGTCGTTGACGCTTAAGAACACAGTTCCCTTCACCGGAAGCTTTTGTCCGGCGCTCAATTGCGCCTTGGCAAACGCTTCGCCAAAGCTTTCCGCAACCCCCATCACCTCGCCAGTCGATTTCATCTCCGGGCCGAGTACTGTATCGACACCAGGAAACTTGTTCCACGGAAACACGGGCGACTTTACGAAGTAATGTGGGCCGGTCTCGAGCACAGCCTGGCGATCGACCGCATCGCCCAGAAACTCACGTAGCTTGCGCCCGGTCATTAGGCGCGCAGCAATCTTGGCCAGCGGAATACCTGTGGCTTTTGAAACATACGGGACCGTGCGCGACGCACGTGGATTGACCTCGATGACGAAGACGTTTTCGCGCTGCACGGCAAATTGAATATTGACCAATCCAATGACATTCAGCGCTCGAGCCAGCTTATAGGTATGGGAGCGAATGGTAGCCAACACCTGTTCGGAGAGGTCCACACTCGGCATGACGCACGAAGAATCTCCGGAGTGGATGCCAGCCTCCTCAATATGCTGCATGATGCCCGCAATCACCACATCGTCGCCATCGGCCAGCGCATCAACGTCTACCTCAATGGCGTCTTCCAGAAAGTGATCGATCAGGACAGGCCGCTGCTGCGAATATTCGACCGCCTCGCGCATGTAGTGCGTCACCGCATCGTCGTCATACGCGATGACCATGGCGCGTCCGCCCAGCACGTAGGATGGCCGTACCAGCACGGGATATCCTACCCGCCGTGCTCCCGCAACAGCCTCTTCCACGCTGGTCGCCAAAGCTCCTGGCGGCTGCGCAATGTTCAAATCGTCGAGCAGTTTTCCGAAGCGCTTGCGATCCTCAGCCAGGTCGATCGACTCCGGCGATGTACCGATAATCGACACCCCCGCAGCCTTCAGCGGCAGCGCCAGGTTCAGCGGAGTTTGTCCGCCGAACTGCACGATCATCCCAATCGGCGCGCCGGAAGCGGCTTCGTGCTCGTAAACTTCCAATACATCTTCATAAGTCAGGGGTTCAAAGTAGAGGCGGTCGCTGGTGTCGTAATCCGTCGAAACCGTCTCAGGATTGCAGTTGACCATGATGGTTTCATAGCCATCTTCCTTCAGGGCAAAGGCAGCGTGGCAGCAGCAATAATCGAACTCGATTCCCTGCCCAATGCGATTCGGCCCGCTGCCCAGAATGATCACTTTTTTCTTCTGGGTGGGAGTGGCTTCATCTTCTTCGTCGTAGCAGGAATAAAAATACGGGGTGAAACTTTCGAACTCTGCGGCGCAGGTATCGACAAGTTTGTACACCGGTTGCAATTTGTGTTTCAGCCGCAGGTCGCGAACCTTCACCAGCGCATCCGAGCCTTCCATACCCCACACGTCCGCCAGCCGCGCATCGGAGACGCCCATGCGTTTGGCTTTGCGCAACAACTCCGGGGCAATGGTTTCGTATGTGGTGGTGCCCAACTCTCCCACGCAATCTGTAATCTCTTTGATCTGTTGCAGGAACCATGGATCCATGGAAGTCATCCACGCGACTTCGCGCACCGACTGGCCGCAGCGAAATGCATAGCGGATGTAGGATAATCGATCCGGATGCGGGGTCACTAAACGCTGCGTCAAGCGACGCGGTTCAATTACTTCGGCGTTGATTGCCCGGCCCGTTTCCAACGAACGGAACGCTTTCATCAGCGCTTCTTTGAAAGTTCGGCCAATCGCCATCACTTCGCCGACGGATTTCATTTGCGGCCCCAGGCCTTCATCCGTGCCAGGAAATTTCTCGAATTGCCACTTGGGAATTTTTACGACGACGTAGTCGATCGTCGGCTCAAAGCACGAAGGCGTTTTCTGCGTAATGTCGTTGGGAATTTCATCCAGCGTGTAGCCGACAGCGAGACGCGCCGCAATCTTCGCGATGGGAAAACCAGTGGCCTTGGATGCTAACGCCGAGGACCGCGACACACGAGGATTCATTTCAATCACGACCAGGCGGCCAGTTGTCGGGTTAACGCCGAACTGCACGTTGGAGCCGCCGGTCTCGACGCCGATCTCGCGGATCACCTTAATCGCCGCATCGCGCATCGCCTGATACTCACGATCTGTCAGGGTTTGCGCCGGCGCCACCGTAATGGAGTCGCCCGTATGTACGCCCATGGGATCGACATTCTCGATCGAGCAAATGATGATGACGTTGTCGGCCAGATCGCGCATCACCTCCAGCTCATACTCTTTCCAACCGAGCACCGACTCTTCAATCAGGCATTCATGCACAGGCGAAAGATCAAGGCCACGCGAGAGAATTTCCATCAATTCTTCGCGATTGTAGGCAAGTCCTCCGCCCGAGCCGCCAAGCGTAAATGACGGGCGAATAATCACCGGGAAACCGATTTTGCCGGCAAACTCCAGCCCGTCGCGCAGATTGTTCACTAGCGCCGACCGCGGAACATCCAGGCCGATGCGGCGCATCGCGTCCTTAAATAAAAGCCGGTCTTCGGCCTTCTTGATCGCTTCCAGCTTGGCGCCGATCAACTCCACGCCATATTTATCCAACACGCCAGCGTCCGACAATTCGACCGCAAGATTCAGTGCCGTCTGGCCGCCAACCGTTGGCAGCAAGGCAAACACGCCGCTACGGTTGGCACTGGCCAGCATCTCGGTTTCAATCCGGATGATTTCTTCCAGATACTCCAGCGTCAGCGGCTCAATGTAGGTGCGATCCGCCAGCTCGGGGTCGGTCATGATGGTGGCCGGGTTGGAATTCACCAACACCACTTCGTAACCGTCGGCCTTCAGCGCTTTGCAGGCCTGCGTGCCGGAATAGTCGAACTCCGCCGACTGGCCAATCACAATGGGCCCGGAGCCGATGACCAGGATCTTCGTAATGTCATTTCTGCGTGGCATCAGATTTAATCAGTCTCACTTAAAAAATGCAGTAAATACTGGAGCAAATATTAGATGAAATGCATTTGCCAGTGCGGCGAGAAAAAAAGTGAACATCGCTGCACCGATCAACTTTTGCCCGGATTTCCGCGCACGTTTCAAGTTATTTTCAATTTCGAAATAGGGGAACCAATAGGAATAAAAGCGGACGATAAAATTCGCATAGACCAATAGCGATCCGAATAGTGTACTCGCCAATAGAATTGCACCTAAAGGTGACAGAGGACCGCTAAATCGGAATCTCGGGTAAATAACGTGTAATACAGCGAATTCCGTGAACCACATCACCACAGCAGACAACCAAAACACAATCAAGACGTACTTGTACACAAAACTTCGTATGACAAACTTGTTCTTTTCAAACAGCATTCTAATTTCATTGCTGATCTTATGAACCCAAGCTTCGTCTGCAGCATGAACAACAATTTGATTTAACCTTCTGTCGCCAACTTGATTAAAATTAGTGAAACTATTCTGGAGTCGAACTTCCATCAGCCGTTGATTATTATCCGCCTGGGCTTGTATGAAAATCGAGCTCAGATCACTAGGGATGCTCGAGACTGGGTATTGAACATGATTGAATTCGACGTTATTCAAAGGTGCACAGAAGATATACCGCAAATTTTGCAATGGAAATCCTTCAACAGTCTCTTTGGCGATAGACGAAATCCGCTCCAACATATCTAAGCTGATATGGGCCGCTGGGACATTGATAAGATTTTCAACTGTCACTTCTTCCACTCCTCCATCATCTTGCGGAAATCGTGAAAGAGGTAGTGTGAATCGTGCGGGCCGGGGCTGGCTTCCGGATGATACTGGACGCTGAATAACGGCAGGCTGCGATGGCGCAGACCTTCCAGGGTATTGTCGTTCAGGTCGATATGGGTTAGGTCTACTTCGCTCTGCTTCAACGAATCCGGATCGACGGCATAGTTGTGATTGTGGGCCGTGATCTCCACCTTGCCGGTACCAGTGTGTTGCACCGGATGGTTGCCGCCATGATGGCCAAATTTCAGCTTGTAGGTTTTTCCGCCTAGGGCGAGCCCGATGAGCTGATGTCCCAGGCAAATTCCAAACACAGGCGTTTTGCCCATCAGTCGTCGAATATTTTCCTGGGCGTACTTCACCGGTTCCGGGTCGCCCGGACCGTTCGACAGAAAGACTCCGTTGGGATTGAGCGCCAGCACATCTTCAGCAGAGGTGGTCGCTGGCACCACGGTGACACGGCAACCCTGTTGCGTCAGCATGCGCAGGATGTTGCGCTTGATCCCATAGTCGTACGCGACGACGTGCAGATCCTGTTCCGGCATCGGCGCCACGGGGCCGATCGCCAGCGGATCCTCATTCGCGTTCTGCGGGTCTGTCCTGTCCCATTCATAGCGAACCTTGGTTGTGACCACGCTGGCAAGATCGGTCCCATCCATCTTGCGAATCGAGCGGGCCTTTGCGATCAACACCTCTGGATTCGATTCCAGCGAAGAGATCACGCCGCGCATCACGCCATACGTGCGTAGATGCCGGACCAAAGCGCGGGTATCGATCTCCGAGATGACAGGAATATTGAATCGCTCGAGGTATTCGTCGGCCACCAGTTGCGATCGCCAGTTGGAGCTGACCGGGGAAAACTCGCGTGTAACCAGGCCTTCAATGTAGGGCCGGCTGGCTTCGTCGTCCGCATTATTGGTGCCGTAATTGCCTATTTGAGGGTTGGTGAGGACAACAATTTGCCCTGCATAGGAGGGGTCGGTGAAAATTTCCTGATAGCCGGAAAGCGATGTATTAAAAACAACCTCGCCGTAGCATTCTGCCTTGGCACCGTAGCCGCGGCCCTGAAAGATACGCCCATCTTCGAGCGCAAGTATGGCCTGCATCGCGTCTCCACGCAGTGGATTTTATTAATCTTATCAGACTTGAGCGGCAACGCACCTGTGGAAGACGGGGAACATACATCCGAAGTTTCGAACGCCTGGCTAGTGAACCACTCCCATGGCATCCGTGGGCCAATAGACAAACGTTGCCTTGCCATAAATCAGGTTGCGGTTTACCGGACCAAAGTCGCGGCTGTCGCTGGAAATCAAGCGGTGATCTCCCATGACGAAATATTCGTTCCGCGGCAAAACCGTCCGCGGATAGGAACGATCGTCTCGAAAGCGCATTGGGACATAGCGCTCTTTCAGGGCCTTTCCGTTCACGTAGACCTGGCCATCTTCAATGCGCAAAGTATCACCGGGGACGGCGATCACCCGCTTGATATAGCTTTTTGCCGGATCGAGCGGAAAGTGGAAGACCACCACATCGTCGCGATGAATCGGCTCGAAGTGGTATTCGAACTTGTTGATGAAAAGCCGTTCCTGGTCCTGCAGCCCGGGCATCATGCTGGTCCCTTCCACACGCACCGGCTGATACAGAAACGTAATGATCAGGAAAGAAATGGCGACGGCAAACAGCAAATCTCGCGCCCAAGTCGATACCGTCAAGGGCGTGGACGCAGGCTTCGCATCCTTAGGGTCAGGGTCTGCGCTTTCAATGTTTATTGGATCAACTGGAGACAAAGGAAAATTCAACCTCACTTTTATTTTATCTGAATCTAATCGGGCGTCAGATTTCGACCTTTCGAAACTTAAATCTAAGTTCAACTCCATGGAGCGTCCCGCAAGATTTGGCGAAATGCTCTAAGCTACATCCAACGTTCTATGCGAGTTGCATTTTCTACCGGTCGTCCCGCGCACGCCGTGCTGCCAGCCAATTTGCTGGCGCAACGGGGAGAACAGGTGACAATCTTTACCGCCGCCTACCGCGCCCGGTTTCCGCAACTGGCTCCCGATGTCCGCCTGCGGTGGGTACCGCAATTCGTTCCTTCCATCCATTTCTTGACCGGCGTGCAGCTCGCACGACCCTGGCAGCGCGCCGACACCGCGCTCTACGACCATCTTGTTGCCATGCGGATCGCAATCACACGCGACCGCTTCGATATTTTCTGGGCCTGGGCGTCCGGCGCCCTCGCTTCCGGACGAGCCGCACGCCGCCGCGGCGCGCGATTTATTCTCGACCGCGCCTGCCCCCACGTCGACGCCCAGCAAGCACTGATCCAGACAGAGTGCGAACGACTGGGTGTGCGCTACCAAGCCGAGCCGACGTGGTTCCGCGATCGTCAGCTAGCAGAATACGACGAGGCGGACATCATTCTGGTGCCCTCGACCTACTCCAGCGCGACATTCCCGACGGCGCTGCAGTCGAAGACGCTGGTCGCTCCACTCTTTGGACGATTGCCGATGCCACAGGTCATGATTTCTGCGGATAAAACTTCAATGACATCAAATGAGACGAGTGCACCGTTCACGTTCGGCACAGTCGGCGGACAGCCTTTGCGCAAGGGCTTTTTGTATTTGCTGCAGGCGTGGAAACACCTCCAGTTGCCCAACGCTCGACTGCTGCTGCGCACCGATGCGCCACTCGATCGCTCGCCGATACTTCGCAGATTGCTGCATGAGCTGCCGAATGTTGAAATCGTTCGATATGTCGACAATATGAGCGACTTTTACTGTCGCTGCGATGCCTTTGTCTTCCCCACCATCGACGATGGGTTTGGCATGGCGCTGCTGGAGGCCATGGCCCACGGCCTTCCTGCGATTACGACCACCCACTGTGGGGCAGCGGAATTATTCACGCCGGACCATGACCTACTCGTCATTCCCGCGCAGGATGCCGAACAACTGGCGGCCGCCATGCAACGGCTCTATTCCTCCGAGGATACGCGCGCGTATCTGCGAACCAACGCGCTGGGCGCGCTGCGGAATATTGAGGGGGATGGAGCGTATCAACTGTACTCAAATACGCTGGATCAGATACTTGTGAATAGCGTCGCAGCCCCCAGGTGATCGCATGGCCGCGCTTCGACTGTCTTGCTGTTGCAGCTTCCAGCACCGCTCTCTCTGGATCCTTATTTCTTTCTCGCCACCAGCGTAATGGAGTAATCCGGCCATTTCATCGCGCGTGTCACTGCGCTATCAAAGAGAGGGGGAATCCACCGAAACGGCAGAACAATCGGCCAACTAATCATCTCCGAAGTCGCGCTCGCCGCAATTCTTTTTAAGGAAGTCAGCTTTTGGCTCAGGATTCCGCTGCAGTATTCAATCTTCATCGCATCGAACCCGGATTGCTGGCAAAGCCGCGTCAGATCGGCCGGGGAATATCCCCGCCGCACGTGTCCTCCATCCTCCACTGTCGATAGATTGTCGTTGTCGTACGCCATGGGTTTGAAGCTGAGATTCGGCGTGGTCAGCAGCAAAACTCCTTGCGGCTTCAGGCATCGGTAGATATCTCGCATCAATTTGACATCATCCAGAATGTGTTCGATGCACTCACAACAGATGGCAACATCGAATTGCTCGGCAAGATCCGGGCGCTCATCCAGGCGGCGAACATCCTGGACCTCAAAGCTGGCGGTGTGCGCCTTGCAAATTCTCGCTCGATGTTGGGCGACGGTTTGGTTTCGCCTATCCCAACTCAACCCGAGGGCACGATAGCCGCGCCGTGCCGCGCCCATGGTGAATGCGCCTGTTCCGCAGCCCACATCCACTAGACTGCGGGTGCCGCTTGGCACAACCGGCAAGTACTTTTTGAGCCACAACCAGCGATCCAATACAAGGGTGTCTCCATGTATCAGAGTGGCTGGAAATCCCAGAATACGAACGAGTCCAGATTTCAATGTCCACCGTCACTCATAATTCATGCGTTGCCAGGAAGAAGCCGATTCCGAAATAAGACGTAGAGCTTTGTAACGATTTCCTGCATATTAAAAAGGAAAAATGAGATTAACGCCATCGTAGCGCTTACCCCGAATGCGGACGCGAACTGCAGTCGATACGACATGAGATGCGTGTGAATCAGCACCATGTCGGATGCCACCAAACCAATGAGACATAAGAATGCCAGCCGGTACACATACTTCAGCCTATGCTCTCCGGTGTGGGCAAAAAGTTCCCGATTTAGCCCGATGATGCGAATGACCTGGAATATCTCAATCCCAAGCCACGCATACAGGAAGCCGAGCATGCCATACCAATGGACCATGGGAATCGCGATAACCACCAAAGCGATGTAGCTGAAGAACATGAGTCGCGCCAACCGCTCATGAGTGTTTGTCGAAAACTGAAACTGGAACTTGTGCTCCTTCGCGCTCAAGGTCATGGAAATCGCGGACGTGACCACATACGGGAGCACGGAGAACAACTGCGGCTTATGCAGCCAAACGGCCAATAGGACCGGGGAAAGTATCAACATCCCCAGATTCACCACAGGGATGAGGGAAAAGATCAGCCGCTCAGAATAATTGTAGATTGCTGTCAGTTCGGGCCACTCCTGCCGCCCAAAGAGACGCGTAATCTCAGGACCGAGCGCTTGCGTAGGCCCAATCAAAAGGAGGCGCGACATGGAAAAGATGGTTCGCATGGCCGTAAACGCGACCACAACGAACGATCCAGCTTCGCGCTGCAGGATGAGGACCGGCACTTCAAAGGAAAGAAAGGTGCTCATGCTGATCAGGCCAAAATAACTGCTCGGTCCCAGGACGGCGCGCACCGCACTGCGATCCCACAAACCAATCTGCGGAAAAATCTGCGGGGCGACGCGACGAATATGCAACAGCACCAGCAGAATTCCCAGTGCATACACGGCGGCCTGCAGTCCCGCCAGCAGCGGAAACGGAAACCGCATCCAAGCGCCTGACGAGGTCACGACTACCATCGTCAGCCGCAGTCCATTTACCCACAAAACCCCAGTATGGGCGCGACTCAGCACCATGAACATGCCGGTAAAGTAGCCGAAGAGCACGCCGAGCAGGATTTGCAATGCCAGAAAATACAGCGTCAGCGACGTGACCTGGTGCGACAACGTCAGCCGCAGCCATGCCTGGACAGGCAGCGCAAAGACAACCAGACACACCACTGCCGCGCTGCCAAGAATTCCGAGCAATACGCGTAGCGAAGTGGACTGTTGCAGGTGATATCGATCTAGCTCCTGACGCTGATAGCGGACGGTCAGGTCCTGCGTCACGTAGGTCTGGATGCCAAAATTCAGCGTGCTGAGATACGCCACCGCGCCGGACAGTGCAATCCACTCCCCATACAACGTGGTGCCGTATCGAAAGAGAAAAATCGGCGGCAGCAACAGCTTCGTGGCCAGGTTGACCACGTTGGAGGTCATCAGCGCGGCCATCACTTTAACGATGCGAGTTAGTATGCCCATGCGGAATCAATAATCGAAGCGTGCTTTCATTGAGTTTCCCACATTCGCTGCAAGACAACATTGGATTGGCATATTTGGGGCGATCGCATAAAGGTATTGTCATAGAGTAGTGGAAAGAAGCATTAGCTGACCGAGCGTTCCACGCGAGCGGCGCGTTGGGCAGGGTCGGCAGGAAATTTCCCCATCAAAGTCTGTGCAGCGTCACGCACCTGTTCCACGCTGATTTCATCGATACAGTACTCCGGCGGAATTTCTCGTATCGACGGCCCGCGCAGCACGCGGTATTGTTCGGAATGAACAGGCAACCACTCCAAGGGGCTCTGCCACGCCGGCGCGATCACGACACCGGGCAATCCGACGGCACGGGCGACATGGAAAGTTCCCGTATCCAGGCTGACGATCAGGTCACATTGCGCGAGCAGCGCGGTCAGTTCCTTAATCGTCGTTTTTCCTGCTAGCGAAATGCCCTTGTCCGGCAGATCCGTGCGCAGGTCGTCAATGGGTATGGCATCCTTCTCCGTCCCCACAAAAACTGGAACAGCCCCAGTGGCGCTTGAAAGGCCCGAAATCACCTGCTGAAAATACGCTCGACTCCACTGATTTCTCTGCCCACCGCTGTTCTGCGTGACAAAAACAATCCGCGGCGCGCCGGGATCGGCCGCGACCGAAGCAAGTCTCTGTGCTGCGCGTTCGGCATCTTGCCGTGAGAAGAAAACGCGAGGCTCGTAGAACGGAACATCGTGACCAAGACTGCGCACGATATCGAGGTTGCCCTCGATCTGCCCACGCTCAGGATCGAAAATCAATGGCACATCGTACAACTCCGGAGCCAGGGTGTAGCCAACCCGAAGTGCGCTTCCGGTAAGCAGACTCAAAAACACCAGCCGCGTTCGTTGATTGCCAATAGTCGTGATGACGCAGCGCGGGCCCGGCGGCATGGTTTCCAGCAGCTCTTGCACCGCCCACACGCTGCCGAAAAAATTTCCGAATGGGTTGACTGTGACCACGCAGCGATCGATGTAGGGGTTGAGTTCGAGAACACTGGCGGCCATGCGGGACGCGGCCACGGCGATGTGACAGTCCGGCAGCGCCAGCTTTAGCGCTTCAAACAAAGGGGTTGCATGAACGACGCTGCCGAGCGGGGATTCGTACTGTAACACCAGGAAGTTGCGGATTTCAGCCAATTCGGCCTGCGAGAACCTGTTGCCGCCGTGCAATAAATGCACGCTACGCGCGATCAAGCGAAGCGCTGCTCTCTTCCATCGTGGACGTGGCGGCTGCAGCATCGCGGGCCCTTGGCAAGTCAGAATAGAAAGTGACTCCCGGCCAGACGCTACATTTTGTAGCGGCCGAGATCTTCGTCGTTCAGATTTTCCAGCCAACGCCGCAACTCTTCCGTGGAAAAATTCTCCACGCCAGCGTTGGCCATGCGGGTGGTCTGCAACACTTGAGCAGAAAGATAGATGGGGCAATCCGTGCGCAGCGCCAGCGCCAACGCATCCGACGGGCGGGCATCCAGGCTGATCAGTTCCCCGCCGCGCTCCATCCAGATCAACGCATAAAACACGTCATCCTTCAGCTCGGTAATCACAACGCGGCGCACTTCTCCATCCAGGGTGCGAATCAGGTTGGCCAGCAGATCGTGGGTCATCGGCCGCGGTGTCGCCGTTTTTTCAATCTCCAGGGCAATCGCATTCGCCTCAAAGATTCCCACCCAGATAGGCACCATGGCGTCGCTCCCGATGTCCTTCAGGACCACCATGGGCATATTGGTGACTGGATCCATCATCAAGCCGCGAATCTTCACTTCCATTTCGTCGGCCTGGGCTTCACCTGCGCCGGATTGGAGCGGTGTAGTCATGCAACACAAATTTCCTCTCGCGTAGAAACTCCGGAAGGCTGGTGAGTGATGACAGCCTCGCCGAGCAGACTGTTCGGGAAACTCTGCGTAATATGAACGTTCATATAGGTTCCCGCCGCCGGCAGAATGGGCGAATTGACGGTGAAATTCACGATTTTATTCTGTGAGCTGCGTCCGGAAACCTGACCGCGGGCAGGATTGTTTCCTTCAACCATGACTTCAACAATCTCGCCGACATGCCTGCTATACAGCGACCTTTGAATTTCGCGCTGACTCTCCAATAGCATTTGCAATCGCTGGCTCTTTACTTCTTCTGGGATGCTGTCTTCCATGGAAATGGCGGGAGTATTGGGCCGCGCAGAGTATTTGAAAGCAAACACGGCATCGTAGCCAACATGGGCGAGCAAACTCAAAGTCTGCTCGAAATCTTTCTCGGTCTCGCCGGGAAATCCGACAATGATGTCCGTTGTCAGGCTAATAGGGCGCCGCGCCGCCTGAATCCAGCCAATCCGTTCCAGATACCATTCCCGCGTGTACTCGCGCTGCATCCGCTGCAGCACGCGCGAAGACCCGCTCTGTACCGGCAGATGCACATGGTCGCACAAGGTGGGCACGGCATCGATAGCCTCAACAATGTCACGCGTAAAATCGCGCGGATGCGACGTCGTAAAACGAACGCGCCGAATTCCTGTCACTTGACCGACCGCCGTCAGCAACTCCGCAAAGCTCATTTTGCCGGACGCATCGCAATAGGAATTCACATTCTGCCCGAGCAGTTGGATGTCCGTATAGCCCGCGTCGGCCATCCGTCGCGCTTCGGTCAGCACGGAGGCGGATGTTCGGCTGCGCTCTTTGCCGCGTGTATACGGCACCACGCAATAAGCGCAGAACTTGTCGCAGCCTTCAATAATGGTGATGTATCCGCGATGCTTGTTGCTGCGCGCGGTAAATTCTGTTTCAAAAGTCTGATCGGTCTGCCGGTCGTCCAGGCCTGTGATGCGCTTGTTACCCGCTTCCAGTTGCACCAGCATCTCCGGCAGCTTCCGGTATGAGGCTGACCCGGCGACCAGCGACACATAGGGTGCCCGCTCGAAGATGCGCTCGCCTTCCTGCTGCGCCACGCAACCCAGCACGCCGAAGCGCTTGCCTTGCTTGTGCAGCACCTTGTAGTCGTTCAGGCGATTGAACACCTTCTGCTCCGCCTTATCGCGGATCGAGCAGGTGTTGTACAAGATCAATGCTGCGTCGACTTCGGTTTCCACCTGGCGATAACCTTCCTGTACCAGCGTCCCAATGACTTTTTCCGAATCATGGGCGTTCATCTGGCAGCCGAAAGTTTCGATGTAAAACGTCTTGTCGAGCAGCGCCATCGCACCTGAAGTATAACGCAGCGATGCAATAGCTCTTTCTATTGTGAATACTGCTGGGCAA
>JAJZCA010000063.1 GCA_021798735.1 Acidobacteriota bacterium
GGTCCAGATTCCTAAATACCGAGAGCGTCTGCGAGAAGCCGAAGTATCCCCTCCAGCCGCGTAAATAGCTGGTCAGTTCCTTCGCCATTCGCTCGATGCTGATGCCCCGAGTCCGGCCCGTGAGTTCCCGCACCTTCTGCTTGAAACGCGTCAGGGCCTTGGGGGCGATTCGCCGCTTTGGCTCCTTTGCGCCGGTAAAGCTGAAGCCGAGGAACTTGCGTTCTGCCGGTCGAGCCACCGCGCTCTTCTGCTCATTGACCTTGAGCTTGAGTCGTCGCACGATGAAGCCGGTAATGCTCCGCTTCACCCGCTCTCCCGCCCGCTGGCTGCGCACGTAGATGTTGCAGTCGTCCGCATACCGCACGAAGCAGTGCTTGCGCCGCTCCAGTTCGCGATCAAGTTCGTCGAGCACGAGGTTCGACAGCAGCGGAGATAAAGGCCCGCCTTGCGGCGTGCCCTCATCCACCGGATCCACCAGCCAGTTCTCCATCACGCCCGCCGTAAGAAATGCCCGAATCAGCTTGAGCATCCTCTTGTCGGCGACCCGGCGCGCTATCGACGCCATCAGTTTGTCGTGGTTGACCCGATCCAAGAACTTCTCCAGATCGAGATCCACCACCCAGCGGCGGCCGTCGGCGATATACTGCTGAGCCTTGGCTACCGCCTGATGCGCCGAGCGTCCGGGCCGGAACCCGTGACTGTGTTCGGAAAACTCCGCGTCCCATCTGCCTTGCAGGACCTGCATCACCGCCTGCTGCACCATGCGGTCCAGCACCGTCGGGATGCCCAACTGACGCACCCCTCCGTCCGGCTTGGGTATCTCTACCCGCTCTTCACCGGCTGCGGCTTGTAAGTACCGGCAAGAAGTTGTTCGCGGATCGCTGGCCAGTGCTCCTTCAAGTAAGCAGATAGATCATCGACCGTCATGCCGTCGATGCCCGGACTGCCCTTGTTGGACTTCACTCGCTTGAAAGCCTGCAAGCAGTTCTCCCGCTCGCAGACCTCTTCCATCAGTCGTTCATTGTTGCTAGCCGGGCTTTCGATCATGCGCTTCGCCGTGAGCGTTTCGGACCCTCCGCCAGGAGCCATTGGAGCTTCACTCCTCAACTCCTCGTCAAAGGCCAGCCGAAGCTGGTTGTTTTGCCGCTTGCCGCTCATTGAGTCGTGCCGCCTACTCGCTGCTTCCTTCCGTTTGGGCCTTCGCCGCTTACGCGACTACTATGCCCGCTGCTGACTTCTGCCGCACGGTCAGAGCGGATCGCTCCGCTCTCAGTCCCGATTCCGGGACATGCGGCAGACCTCCCGAGGTAAGTTCAACCGCCTTCAACGCGCAACCGCCGAATTTACAACCAGTGCCCTTGATGGATATGGACTTCGCTGTCACTTGGCCCGCTCGTCCAGCGCCGTATGCCTCATGTCCGGTTCTTGTCCATCGGCTCGCGTCTTTGCTCCACGCTTCCTTCAGACCCCGCCTCGCGACGACGCCCTTGCGCTTCGCTATCACTTCTCCTCCATCAGGATGTGAAGGGGACTTCCACCCCCCAGCTGTCATTCATGCTCGGCACACGCAGAAAAAGGCGCAGCCGATGGCCACGCCTAGTGTTCAGTGAAGAAGCTTTTTTTAGAGAGCGTTCATGTTTTGCAGAAATTCGGAATTGTTGCGCGCTTTGCCGAGCTTATCGACCAGTAGTTCCATGGCTTCGACTGGCGACAGAGGGTTCAAGACTTTGCGAACCAGCCAGGTACGCTGCAACTCATCCTTGGGGATGAGCAGTTCTTCCTTACGCGTGCCGGAGCGTTGAATATCGATGGCAGGGAAGACGCGCTTGTCTACCAGCTTGCGGTCGAGAATGACTTCCATGTTGCCGGTGCCCTTGAACTCTTCAAAGATCACTTCATCCATGCGCGATCCAGTATCGACAAGAGCGGTAGCGATGATGGTGAGCGAGCCGCCTTCTTCAATATTTCGAGCGGCACCGAAGAAACGCTTCGGCCGCTGTAACGCGTTGGAGTCGACGCCGCCGGAAAGCACTTTGCCGGAAGGCGGGACGATGGTGTTATAGGCGCGCGCCAGACGTGTGATGGAGTCGAGCAGGATGACCACGTCGCGCTTGTGTTCGACCAGGCGCTTGGCCTTTTCGATGACCATTTCTGCGACTTGTACGTGGCGCACGGCAGGCTCATCGAAGGTGGAGCTGATCACCTCACCTTTGACAGACCGCTGCATGTCGGTGACTTCTTCCGGGCGCTCATCGATCAGCAGCACAATCAGAACAACTTCAGGATGATTGGTAGTGATGGAGTTGGCGATGGACTGCAGCAGCATGGTCTTGCCGGTACGCGGCGGAGCGACGATCAAACCGCGCTGGCCTTTGCCGACCGGCGTCAACAGATCCATAACGCGACCGCTGATGCTTTCGCGCACGGTTTCCATCTTGATGCGTTCCTGCGCGTAGAGCGGCGTCAGGTTATCGAACAGGATCTTGTTGCGGGTCTCTTCCGGCGATTCGAAATTGATGGCCTCAATTTTGACAAGCGCGAAATATTTTTCGCCTTCGTGGGGCGGACGCACGTTGCCGCTGATGGTGTCGCCGGTTTTCAGGTCGAACTTGCGAATCTGCGACGGGGAGACATAGATGTCGTCGGGACCGGGGAGGTAGTTGTAATCGGGGGAGCGGAGAAAACCGTAGCCGTCAGGCAGGATTTCAAGGACGCCTTCGGCGAAGATGTGACCTTCTTTTTCGCTCTGTGCCTGCAGGATCTTGAAGATCAGGTCTTGCTTGCGCAGTCCGCTGGCCCCTGGAATTTCAAGGGAACGCGCGATACGCGTCAGTTCGGTTATGTTTTTTTCTTTTAGTTCTGCAATCGTCATAAATATTTTTTGGTGGACTTTCGGATGGTGTTTTCAGGGGAATGCACTAGGAAGCGCTACGGATAGGATGTTGTATGGTTATGAGGAAATAAACGGGGGCAGGCCGTGGGGAACGGCACGCAGCTTACGCTGCGCGACGTTCCTGCTTACGAACCTGCTCAACGGGTACAGCACTTTCGCCCAGAGGATTTGAGTGATGAAAGCGAATCAAAACATCATTCATCGTGTCCTGCAGGCGGGTGGTTGGCTTGTGCAACTTGCGCGCCGCTTTGGAGGCGAGTTGGCACAGTTCATAGCGATTTCGGACGTAAGTCAAAGCGCCAAATATTAGTTGGGAGCGCATAATTTTCAGTACCTCTCTTCTTTAATTAAGTAATGGCCGTCAGAACCTTCTACTTTGGGGGTACGAGAAGTGTTGCGTCGGACCAGCAAACAGTTGCTACCACCGAATTAGACGCACGAAGCAGACGTGTCGATTGGAAAATCTTGAAATCTTAGTCAAATTTCATTTGATGAAATCTACAACCGACTTCTTACCAGAGGTTTGCTGTAGGCGTTCGTTCTTGCGGATACTGGCAACTCACGAAGCTGTAATTGTGGCCGACTCACAACCGTCGGCGGTCAGGACGGATTACGCCACCCAGCGCTTCCTATCTTGGAAGTCCTTGACTTGACGAGATTTTCGGTGGGGCCACGCAAGTACCATCGAACGTGCACCCGCTTATATATCTCGGCAACTACTAAGACTAGCTGGCTAGGAATGGCGAGTCAACATAAATTTAACGCTCGATTGCACAATTCGAGCCAATGAACACACGAAAGAAGGCGTCCTTCCTCCCAGTTCTTCTTTGATTGAACCCCGATGATGCTTTAAGTATAACAACATAAATATCTTACGACCAATAGCTGCGGTCGAGGGTGCGGTATTGAATGGCTTCCGCCAAGTGCTTCACCGCTAAATCGGTCTCGCCTTCAAGATCGGCGATGGTGCGCGCCACTTTCAGGATGCGATCATGGGCGCGGGCGGTGAGGCCCTGCTGCTGCATGGCTCGTTCCAGCAGGCGTTCGGCATCGGCGGGCAGGCCGCAATAGGCTCGGATCTGGCGGGTGGTCATCTGAGAGTTGCAGAAGATTCGCTCATTCGCGTCGGCGAAGCGGGTGGCCTGCCGCTCGCGGGCAGCCAGTACTCGGTCGCGAATCTGGGCGGATCCTTCGGCAGCGGACCCACCGCGCAGCTCCTTATATTGGACAGCCGGAACTTCGATGTGAATGTCGATGCGGTCGAGTAGCGGACCTGAAACCTTGGACACGTAGCGCTGGATCATCGGTGGCGTACACATGCATTGGCGGGATTTGTCATTGAAGTATCCGCAGGGACAGGGATTCATCGCCGCCGCCAGCATGAAGCGCGCGGGAAAGCTGAGCGACATGGCAGCGCGCGCAATGGTGACCTGGCCATCTTCCAGAGGCTGGCGAAGGACCTCCAAAACATTGCGAGGGAATTCCGGCAGTTCGTCCAAAAAGAGCAGGCCGTTATGGGCGAGAGAAACTTCGCCGGGACGCGGAATGGCGCCGCCGCCGATCAAGCCCGCATCGGAAACCGTGTGGTGGGGCGATCTAAAAGGCCGCTGCGTCACCAGGCCGGTTTCAGAATTCAACACACCGGCGACCGAGTGAATCTTCGTCGTCTCCAGCGCCTCTTCAAAATTCAAGGGCGCCAAAATTCCGGGCAGCCGTTTGGCCAACATGGTTTTGCCCGAGCCAGGAGGCCCGATCATTAAGATATTGTGGCCGCCGGCTGCGGCAACTTCCAGGGCGCGTTTGGCGGTCTGCTGGCCACGAACATCGCTGAAGTCGAAAGGAAAATGCTCCATTTCGCCGAGCAGGTCGCGCGTGGCCACACGAATTGGCTGCGCCTGTATGCCACCGTTGGCGGCAGAATTCAGCAGTTCGCGCACCTCCAGCAGCGTGTTCACTCCATAAACATCGACGCCTTCGACGACTGCCGCTTCGCGCGCATTCGCCGCCGGGACCAGCAGATTCTTGATACCGCGCTCGCGCGTTGCGATGGCGATCGGGAGCATCCCCTGAACTGGGCGCAGGCTGCCGTCGAGGCCAAGTTCGCCGACCAACAGAAAGTTGCTGAGATCGCGCAACTGCAGGCTGCCATACGCGCCCAGAATGCCGATGGCCATGGGCAGATCGAAGCCGGAGCCTTCTTTTTTAAGATCGGCGGGCGCCAGGTTGATGGTGATCTGTGTCGGCGGAACATCGAAGCCGGAATTTTTGATGGCAGCGCGTACGCGATCACGGCTTTCGCGCACGGCGGCATCGGGCAGGCCGACGGTATGAAAGCGATCTTCCATCGTCTTAATGCCGGAAAAATCCACTTCCACATCGATGATGTTGGCGTGAATGCCGTACACTGCGGCGCTGAAGGCTTTAAAAAGCATCGTGGGGGAATTCTGTCATCGATAGTACTACTGCGGAGAAGATTTTGAGTGCGCCATTGCGCCCGGCCAGGTTACGGCTGAATCGACCTCAGTTTGCGGAGGGTATCCCCCAGCCAACGTGGCGGCCCTGCCGGTATGCTGAGAGTACTGAGGATGAGCCTCGACCTTTATGACGAGCCTGTTTGATTTATTCAAGATTGGGATTGGACCCTCCAGTTCGCATACGGTAGGCCCGATGCGAGCGGCGCGGCGATTTGCGGTCGAACTGGAAGCCGTGGGACTGCTCCAATCGGTTACGCGCGTCATGGTCGAGCTGTACGGATCGCTGGCGTTGACAGGTCATGGTCACGGCACCGATCACGCCATTTTGCTTGGGCTGGCAGGAGAGCAGCCGGACCAGGTTGAGCCGGATCAGGTTGACGGTATCGTGAAAAAAATTCGCGAGGAACATGTCGTGTCGCTCCTCGGTAAACACGCCGTTCCTTTTGAGGAAGCGGACGATCTGCTATGGCATCGGGCGGAGACGCTGTCCGGCCATCCCAACGGAATGCGATATACCGCGATGGCTGCCAACGGCAAGGTGTTGTGGCAACAGATTTTCTACTCCATTGGCGGAGGATTTATTCGCGCCGAGGATGAAGATGTTTCGACGGGCGCATCCGTGAAGGTCCCTTATCCATTTCAAAGCGCGGCGGAATTGATGGAGATCGCGGAACGAAATCGGTTATCGATTTGGGAGTTGATTCTGGCAAATGAGTCTGTCGCGCGCAGTGAGGCGGAAGTTCGGGCCGGCATTCGTGCGATCTGGACTACGATGCAGCAGTGCGCCGAGCGGGGTTTGACGACAGAAGGCACGCTGCCCGGCGGATTGAACGTTCGTCGCCGCGCGCCGGAGATGCGCGCCAAGCTGCTGCGGAAACAGGCCGGCGACCCGCTGGCGCCGATGGATTGGCTGACGCTCTACGCGATCGCCGTGAATGAAGAAAATGCCGCCGGTGGCCGCGTGGTGACCGCGCCGACAAATGGAGCCGCCGGCGTGATTCCGGCGGTCGGGCATTACTATCGCAACTTTGTTCCGGGCGCGGACGACGAAGGCATTCTTCGCTATTTTTTGACTGCGGCCGCCGTCGGAATTCTCTACAAGGAGAACGCTTCCATCTCCGGCGCGGAGGTGGGCTGCCAGGGCGAGGTCGGTGTCGCCTGCTCCATGGCTGCTGGAGGACTGGTTGCGGCGATGGGCGGCAGCAATGACGAAGTGGAGCATGCCGCCGAGATCGCGATGGAACATAACCTGGGCATGACCTGCGATCCCATTGGCGGGCTGGTGCAGATCCCCTGCATTGAACGGAACGCGATGGGCGCGGTAAAGGCCGTAAACGCCTGCCGTATCGCAATGAACGAATCGGGAACGCACAAGATTTCGCTCGATCAGATCATCGAGACCATGTACCGCACCGGACTCGACATGCAGAGCCGCTACAAGGAAACGTCTCAGGCTGGATTGGCGCTGAACATTATCGAGTGCTGAACACAGAAAGCGACGGACTCTATCGTTCGAGGGCCATGGCTACGGAGTTGCCGCCGCCGAGACAGAGCGCGACAACACCCTTCTTTGCATCCTGGCGGATCATTTCGTAGATCAGCGTGATCAGCACGCGCGCGCCACTGGCGCCGATGGGATGACCGATGGCGACCGCGCCGCCGTTCACATTCACTTTGTTGGGGTCGAGTCCCAGCTCACGCGAGACGCCCAGCGCCTGGACGGCGAATGCCTCATTCAATTCGAAGAGATCGACCTCATCGCGCTGCCAACCGGCCTTCTCCAGTACCTTGCGGATGCCTGTGACGGGGGCCATCATCACCCATTTGGGCTCGACGCCGCTGCTGGCCTGGGCGCGGATGTGCACCATCGGCTTCAAGCCGAGCGATGCAGCCTTCTTGGCCGACATCACCAGCACGGCCCCCGCGCCGTCGTTGACGCCGGGCGCGTTGCCCGCCGTGACGGTGCCATCCTTCTTGAACGCGGGTTTTAATTTCCGCAGCGCTTCCAATGTTGTGCCTTCGCGCACGGACTCATCGTGGCTGAACAGCGTGGGCGCCTCGCCTTTTTTCCTGGCGGGAATTTCGACGGGTACAATCTGCGAAGCGAAGCGACCATCCTTCCACGCCGCGGCGCTTTTGCGATGGGACTCGAGCGCGTAGGCATCCTGCTCCTCGCGGGTGATGGAATATTCTTCCGCGACGTTCTCGCCGGTCATGCCCATGTGGTAGTCGTTGTAAACATCCCACAGGCCGTCTCGGACCATGCTATCGACCGCCTTGTTGTCGCCCATGCGAAACCCCTTGCGCGCATCTGGCAGCAGATAGGGCGCATTGCTCATTGACTCCATGCCGCCGGCGACGACGATTTCCGCATTGCCGGTCTGGATGGCCTGCGCGGCAAGCGCAACCGCTTTCAATCCGGAACCGCAAACTTTGTTGACGGTGAAGGCGCTTACCTCAGGCGCGAGACCGCCGAAGATGGCAGCCTGCCGCGCGGGATTTTGCCCGAGGCCGGCCGATACCACGTTGCCCATGATGCATTCATCCACTGAAGCCGGATCGATGCCGGCGCGCTTTACAGTTTCGCGAACCACGATGGCGCCCAACTGCGTCGCCGAAAAATCGGCGAGCGATCCAAGGAATTTTCCGACAGGCGTGCGGACTCCGGCAACGATGACAATGTCTTCCATGCTGTCCCTCCAGCTTTCACAAATGCGATTCGCTGCAAACAAAAAAGTATACGGCGCGTCGGGTGCGCCTGGCTTGTGACGGCGCCAAGCATTTATTCAATGAACGCGAGATGCGACAACTTCAAAGTTGAGGTGAGTGAAATAGGCTGTGTTTACCCATCGATCCGGAGGCATAGAGGTAGCGTGCGGCAACTTTGTGGAGGCTAACGCGCATTGCATTCGAGGAGTTTGGTTTTGCAATTCCTCTGTTGTTGAGGAGGCAAGATGGGGGGATGCGGCAAAATTTCATCGCACGATTGTTCGTCGATGCGCGCGTGCCATCACATAGAAAAATTCCTGTTTGGAAAAAAGATACTTGCATGCTCACAAAAAAAGCGACATGAATGTAATTTTTTTCTTGACATTAATTTTGCACAAAACTATACCTTCGTGTAACTGCGGTATGAGACTGCAGTTCTCGATGTCACATCGAAAGGGAGAATAGTTCATATGGCAACCAAGAAAGCAGCAAAGAAAACAACGAAGAAGGCAGTTAAGAAGACCACCAAAAAGAAGTAAACCAACGAATCGCCCAAGGCAAAACAGAAGAGGGGAGCGTAAAGCGCTCCCCTCTTCTGTTTTATGAAAACACAATTTCCGCGAGGCGACGAGTTGTCGTTTTTTGCTCTCGTCCAGTAGGCTCACCTGAGAAGACATGACTCGCCGACGATGGATTGCCGACCGATGGACCGAGAACTCCGCTATATTGCTCGATGCGCAAGCGGCACACTTGGCGCGTGTTCTGCGTGCGCAAATCGGGCAGAAATTCGAAATCGTCGCTGGAAATGCGGTCCGGCGCGGGGTCATCGAAAAAGTTACCGCCGACGCCGTTGAGTTCTCGCTGCATGAGGAAGTGGAAGCCGGGGAGTCGCTTCCGCTGATTGTGGCGCTGAGCATCGTTCGTTTTGAGCGGATGGAATGGGCGATTGAAAAGCTGACGGAGCTTGGGGTGGCGAGAATTATTCCACTTGTCGCGCAGCGCTGTGAAAAACATTTGGTGCAGGCTGCGGCAAAGCGCAGCGAGCGCTGGCGAAAAATATGTCGTGAGTCGGCGCAGCAATCTCGTCGCAGTCAGGTGCCGGAAATTTCCGATCCGATGTTAGCGAAAGATTGCATGACGAAAAACCAAAACGCGCTACGGCTATTTTTTTCTGAACAAGAGCGTACGCGATCGCTATGGGAATCTTTAGTGTCAACAGATCGGAATGCAATGGCATCGAGCGAAATTTATGCCGCGATCGGACCGGAAGGCGGATGGACGCCCGAGGAGCTTTCAAGCTTTGCGGAATCCGGCTGGCAATCGTTGAGCCTGGGACCGACAATTCTGCGTACAGAAACGGCAGCGATTGCTGTGACTAGTTTGGTGGGCGCGTGGTGGAACGGATAGTCCCTGGTCGCATGTCCGCTAGCGACTGGCGCAGTTGAAGGTTCTGCTAGCTGAAAATATCTTTCATCTTGCCGAGGAAACTGCGCGACGACGGCGTGTTCTCTATGGTGAGAGTTTCGGCGAGTTGGCGCATCAATTCCTTTTGCGGTTTGGTCAGCTTGCGAGGCACCTGCGCGACCACCTGAACGATGAGGTCTCCACGACCATGATCGTTCAAATAAGGAACGCCTTTGTTACGCAGGCGAAACTCCGTACCGCTCTGGGTTCCTTCCGGAACCTTCAACTTGGTTTCGCCCTCAAGCGTTGGAATCGTCAACTCCGTGCCTAGCGTCGCCTGCGGGAAAGAGATGGGCAACACGTAGTGCAGATCGTTGCCTTCACGCTCCAGGAAGGGATGCGGCTCGACCGAAACCACGACATATAAATCTCCCGACGGGCCGCCGTAACGGCCGGCATCGCCTTCGCCCTGGTAGCGGATGCGCATGCGATCTTCAATGCCGGCGGGAACCGTGACGTTGATGCTGTGCGTGGTGGCTTGGCGACCTTCGCCTTTACATTTCTGACAGGGGTGCGTGACCAGGCTGCCGGTACCGCCGCAGACCGGGCAGGTGCGGGCGACGGAAAAAAATCCCTGCTGAAACCGGACCTGGCCGCGACCGGCACATTGCTGGCAGACGGTGGGACCGTGTCCTGGCTCTGCGCCACTGCCTTGACAGGCGGTGCAGTTTTCCATGCGTCGAATTTCAATTTCGCTTTGCTTGCCGAAGACGGCTTCTTCAAACGTGAGGGTCAGCTCATATTGCAGATCGCGTCCCCGCTGCGCGCGGGAAGAGCGACGGCCGCCACCGCCCATGTTGAACATTTCTCCGAAGAGATCGCCAAAGATGTCTCCGAGATCTGGCATTCCGGCAAAACCGCTCGCATCGCCGGCGCCATTGCCGATGCCGGCGTGGCCGAAGCGATCATAGGCGGCGCGCTTGTCCGGGTCGGAAAGCACCTGATAGGCTTCGCTCGCCTGCTTGAATTTTTCTTCCGCAGCAGGGTCGTCCGGATTGCGATCCGGATGATGTTGCATGGCGAGCTTGCGGTAGGCGCTTTTCAGCTCCTGATCGGAGGCAGTACGCTCTACACCAAGAACTTCGTAATAGTCGGCTTTGGTCACGCGGGCAGTTGGACTCATGCTGTTTTCTGTTTGGGATTGGTGGCAACTCGTACTAAAGCTGGGCGAACAAGCCGGTCGCGCAGGGTATAGCCGCGACGGACTTCGTCCATCACCTGATGGTCGGGCAGGTCGTCGCGTTCGACCATCTCGATGGCTTCATGCAGGCGGGGATCGAATTGCGTTTCCGCAGTTGGAATGGGCTGTACTCCCAATGAGCGCAAGACATCGCTCATCTGACGGACAATCAGTTCGACGCCCGAGCGAAGCTGCTCGGCGGAGCTATCGGTCTTGAGGGCGAGCTGAAAATTGTCCAGCACGGGAAGAAATTGCTCCACGGTATTGATCAGCGCGTAATCGCGGTATTCGGCGCGCTCGCGAGTTTCGCGTTTGCGGTAATTGTCGAACTCCGCCTGCAACCGTGCCAGGCGATCGAAGAGCTGGTCGCGTTCGATTTGCAGACGGTCAACGTCGGCCTGGGCTGCTGCGTCGATGGTGGCTACGGGCGCGGCTTCGGTCTCCGGAGGGTCGATGAGAGGAGATGGCGCGGACTGTTCCTTCTCATCTTTCGCGTGGTTGGCTGTCTTCAAGGCTTCATTGTGTCGCATAGTTTTTCTTCTAGCCGGTTGATGAAGTGTTGCGTGGGCAAATGGTGTTTTTGGATCCCTGCAGTTCTCTCTATTGGGTACAGATGCGTCAGATGCGCTGGACGCGTCATATTTGCGCGTCGCCAATCTAAAAACCTGGCTGTTTCTATTGTAACCAGTCGCAGCGGAACGACAATGGAACGCCGCCCCCGCAGGATAGGCCACGGAGAAGGCGCTTATGCAGCAAGCGGTTACGGCTGCGTTGCCCAGCGTCCAAAAAGGTCGGCCACGTAGGTAACGGTGTCGATGGCGCTGGCATACTGCATGCGGGTGGGACCGATGACAGCGACCGTCCCCAGATGTTCCGCTCCACGGCGGGCCGGAGCGGCGATCAGCACCAGGTTGCGCATCTCTGGAATGGTTTCTCCCAGCCCGACCACGACCCGCACCGAAGGCTGCTTGCTGTCGACATAGGCGTTGAGCAGATCGATGATGCGCTGCTTTTCTTCGAGTGCCAGAAATATGTCGCGCAGGTTTCTCTGGTCGGCCTCGTTCACCATCAAGTTGGCGACGCCGTCGACAAAGATCGATTTTTCATGGGCGTTGCGGTCGCCGGCCAGGTTCATGGCGCCTTTCGCCCACAGTTCCAGGGAGCAGAGAACCTGGTCATACTCATGGCGTTCACGATCCATGCGCCGCGTCAGTTCCTTGCGAATGCTTTCCAGTCCCCAACCGTGAAAATTCTGATTCAGATAGTTGGCGGCGGTTTCGAGTTCGGAAGGAGTTAGGTCGTGTTCGAGCGTGAGCAGCCGGTCGCGCACAACGCCTGCTGTGGTGACCAGGACCGTTAGCACGCGAGAATGGCCGAGGCGGGCAAAATGGACGTGCTCCAGCAGTTCCCAATCGGCGGAGGCGATGGGTACGCCGAGGCCCACGCCGACGCCGCCGGAGAGCAGGGCAAGAATGTGCGAGGTGCGCGCAAAAAAATCGATGGCGTTGGCCACGCCAGTGAAGCTATCTTCAATTTGCTCCTGCGTGGGCTGCGGCAGCGCTTGGCGCGGCGAGGACTTGCGGCGAAGAAGCTGCTCCACATAATAACGAAACGCCTGCGCGGTAGGGACCCTTCCGGCGGAGGTATGAGGCTGTTCCAGATAACCGGCCTCCGACAAGTCCGCCATCACATTGCGTACAGTGGCCGCGCTCATGCCTTCGCGATTTTGCTGGCGCGCTACAGCTTGCGACGCCACGGGATCGCCGGTGGCAATGTAATTTTCGACGATGGCGGTCAGGACCAGCTCTTTGCGGGGACCCATGGGAGCGTCCGTCGCACGACCCGTCGAATGATTGCCTGACACATCATTGAACGACCGGTTCACTTCCATACTGCGACTGTAGGAACAACCGGGCCTGAAGTCAAGTGAGGAAAGTCCTGAAAAGGAAAATGCCGGCAGCTCTTTACAAGCCGCTATTTTAGGATTGCTGTTCGACCTTAGAGTAATATTTCATGCTCACTTTTCTTCCTGCCGTCTGAAATAATGGCAAACGCATCAATCCTGACTTGTGCGCAACGAAACTCGCGGTCGTCTTCAACACGCCGATTCCGTATTGGACACTGCGCTTGAAGTTGATGGAGGAAGCCTCCTCAAAGTACCTGGTTGGGCAGGAAATCTCGCCGATCCGGAAATTGAACATCACCGATTGCGCAATCATCTGGTTATCGAACACAAAATCATCCGAATTTTCCAATAGCGGAAGAGTCTGCAGCAATTCTCTTGAGAAAGCGCGAAATCCAGTGTGATACTCCGACAGTTTCACCCCTAGAAATACGTTTTGAAATGCTGTGAGCAGGCGGTTGGCGATGTATTTATATACTGGCATTCCTCCCTTCAGAGCACCCCCACCAAGAATGCGTGATGCCAGAACCATGTCATACACGCCGCTGCCGATCATGCTCGCCATTGCCGCAACCAACAATGGCGAGTATTGATAATCGGGATGGACCATGACTACGATGTCGGCGCCAGCCGCCAACGCCTCACGATAACAGGTCTGCTGGTTTCGTCCATATCCATAATTCGCGTCGTGGATGAATGTCTGCAGGCCAAGTTTTTTGGAAAGCAAAGCGGTATTGTCGTTGCTGGAGTCGTCGACAAGAATTTTGATGTCAACCTCAGCGGGAAGCTCCCGGACTGTCTTTTCCAGAGTCTTCTCCGCGTTGTACGCGGGCATCACCACTGCGATTTTTTTTCCGTTAATCATCGGATCGCCTCGAGGGTATGTTCTTTTGTCATTCTTGAGACCATTTTTTGTTGGTCCACAATCGGCGCCTTCTCTTGCCCGGTCAAAGAATATGGAGAGACCGTCGCTGGTTGCGTGTCCGGCTGCACCAACCACACATGCCGATCCTTGTAGTACTGGATCAATTCGCGGTTCTCGGCTGGGCCCATATCCCATGCCCAAATCACCTTGGAATGGTCAATATCTGGATCGTTATAAACCCACTCGATGAGCGGACTGTGATTGGGAGCGTAACGAACGAGCACGAGTTGTTTTCCGGGCTGTTGTTCCAGCTGGGCCTCAATCGGCGCCCTCGAATCGTCGTCATTTCCTCGACCGTACCATTCGTAGGCCCAAACGGCGGGCCAGACAGGCAGAGCGAGATGCAGGGGTTCTGCAAACAGCCGCATTCCAGCGAGCGCTACGCACAGCGTGACTGTCAGCCGTACCAACATTCTCCCTACCGGCTGACCGCCCGGTTGCCAAAGCCGCAGATGGCG
>JAJZCA010000064.1 GCA_021798735.1 Acidobacteriota bacterium
CGTGCAATATTCCGTGCAGAAATTTGTGTAATTGATGTTGCGGTCAATGATGTAGGTGACCACGCCCTCCGGATGCAGCCTGCGCCGCACCGCATTCGCTTCCATGCCCAGCCCAATCAGATCGTCTGACTCAAATGCGTCCAGAGCCTGCTGTCGCGTAATCCCCATGGCCCTAGTTTACCCGTTGCGCCCGGAATCTTGCAGCCGTACTGTGGGCATCCCAGCGTTCAATAGCCAATGGACCCCCTTATCACTGTCCACTCCGGAACTACTTGTCTTCCATTCGCTCTTCCTGCGAGGCGGCCTCGTCCCCGCTGCCAGATGGAGCCGCCTCCGGCACAGGTTTCACAGCGCTTGCAGGCGCTTTTCGAGATTGCATCCTGCGAATGTCGTCCGGACTGGAAACACCGAAAATGGAAAGCGCGCGGCCGATTTTGCTGAAGAATCCATTGGACATTTCACGCCCTCTCTCGTTTGATAGTGTAGTACGGATTGATGACAATGTTTCGGTGTCGACCAACCCTCGTCCACCGTTTCTGCATCATTCCCGAGGAATCCAGAAATTATGCGAATCCAAACAAAAAACTCCCAACGCTTTAGCCAGATGACATCCTTGTTTCCGTGCCTTCTCCTGGCCGGTTGTTTGTTCCCCGCACTTCCAACCCACGCCGCTGACGCGGCCGCCAAACCCAAGCCCGATGTGCTGGTATTTTCCAATGGCGACACGCTGACTGGAAAACTCGATCACGAGGCCGGAGGCACCGTCTTCTTCGCCAGCGACAACGCCGGCACCGTCAAGGTGCCGTGGGCCAAGCTGAAAGAACTGCATACCGAGGCGCAATATGCCGTTATCGAAACCGGCTCGCCGGTTGGGCGCAAAAAAACCAACCTCGACATTCCCATCGGCACCGTCTCCATCGAAGGCGATACTTTGACCGTGAGTACGCTGCATGGCACGCAGCAGATTCCCGTGAAAAATATTGCCTTCATTATCGATCAGGCGACATTCGAGAAAAATGTCTTCAAGAGACAAGGCCTCACGCAGGGAATCACCGGCACGGTCAGCGCCGGAGCCAGCACGGTCAATTCCACCCAGAACAGCGTCAGCATCAACACCGGCGTCGTCCTGTCGCGGGTGGTCCCCCCGGTCACCTGGATGCCGGCCAGACAACGCACGCTGTTGAACTTCAACAGTAACTACGGCAAGGTCACGCAGCCCAACACTCCCACCGTAAAAACAAACATCCTGCATGGAGCAATCGAGGAAGACGAATATTTCAGCCCGCGCTTCTACCTGCTGGAGCAGGCGACCTATGACCATAACTTTTCGCAGGGTTTGGATCTGCAACAGCTCTACGGTATCGGCGCCGGTTACACCGTCATCAAAGACGCTCAGCAGGAACTGGATCTGACCGCGATCATGGACTATACGAAGCAGCAGTTTTCCGCTTCCGGTGTTACCCCAGCCACCAGCACGAACCTCGTCGGCTCCAGTTTCGGCGACAATTATGTGCGCAATTTTCCCAGGAAAATTGTGTTGACGGAAATTGCTTTGTTTAACCCGGCCTGGAACACCCCAGCGGACTATTCGGCCAATGTTTCTGTCGGCGCAACCTTCCCGGTCTTCAAGAATTTCGGATTTTCGGTGGGGGTCATCGACAGCTATTTGAACGATCCGCCGGCAGGTTTCCTGGGGAATTCAGTGCAGTTCAACACCGGTCTGACCTACATGATCCAGCACTAGGAATGCTGTCTCACGCCCAGAAAATTCGGGCACTACGGGTCCATCCGCCGTTGTCGATTCACCTGGGATGCGGCACACGCAGAAAATCTGGGTGCCCCATGTCTCGCTTCTGAGACATGGGATTCTTCTTCGCCCGCCTAATACGTCAGCGGTTTCGCCAGGATATCCATCGCCGGTTGCGGCAACGGCTTGTCGGCATTCGCCAGCAGCAGACTCACCTGCCACATTTGCGTCGACGAAAGGATCTGGTCGAACGATGGCATTCCCGTCAGGCGAATTCCATTCGAAACTTTCCAATATGTCTCTCCCGGCGGGTCGTCGCTGACTCCCACAACGCTGTGCGGCCCATGCGCGTGCCACAACTGCGGGGCGCTCGGATACATGTGCGGAGCCACCGGAGAATTCTGGTTGTTCAATCCATGGCAGAACGCACAATTCTGGCGGTAGACCTGCGCTCCCGCTGTCAAATTGTCCGCCGTCGGCTGAATCGGCACTGTCTTGGGCATTTCTCTGGCGATGCGGGCATGCAGCGGAATATGCACAATCTTCTTTTCAAAAGGAAACGGCGCATCCGCGACAGCTACGGGAGGGTTTCCGTAGCGAAGATAGAACATCGCGCCAACGGGCAAGAACAACAGCCCCACCACCAGTCCAATCAAAAACTTCATATACTCTCCCTGGCTACGGAATTTAGATGTCTAAAAAAAGGCCGTATTCGCCTCTTCCATTGCGGTATAGATAGACTACCTACGTCCACCAACCCTCGTAAATGATTTAAATGATTTAATGGAGACTTAGGAGAAAAAAGTGCTGTCTCAGTTCACCCAGGGAGCCCGATCCTTTCCCTTGCCAATTTTCAGGTCCATGTCACCGCGTCGTGCCACTCTTTCCGGTCTTCGCTACCCAGGGTTCAGCGCCGCATGCTTTGTCCTCGTACTATTGCTTGGCTGCATGGCGAGTCCATCGCAGGCTCAGGACTCAACCCCGCGGCTCCAGCCCAAATCCTCTTCCTCTTCCATCACGCCGGAACAGACGCAGTCTACCCGTCGCAGCCTGGAGAATCGCCGCCTGCAAACCAAGCAACGTCGCGAAGCAGCGCTCGTCAGCGAAACCTATAACCATCGCTGGGAGGTGTATGTCGGCGGGGAGTACATGCGCTTTCGCCCCGGCCCGGATCTGCATAACTCCGGCATGGGCGGCTGGATACTGGGGGCAACTCGCTACTTTACGCCTCGATGGGGCATCAGCGCCGACGCCCGCGGCGACTACGGGAACAACTCCCTCGGCGCGGTTAGCGGCGGAGGCAACAACACCTACAACGCCAAGTTTAGCGTGTTCCCTTTCACCATCGGCCCACTCTATCGCTTCTATGGCAGTTCAAAATATTCTGTCAGCGCGGCACTCCAGGTGGGCGATATCTATGGGTACTTCGACCAGGACATCGGCCCATTTCCGCCAGCGTCGGTAGGTTTTTATCCTGCCAGCAACGTGGGCGCGGCCATTGCCAGCATCCACCTGGACTACAACCTGAGCCCGGGCCTTGCGGTCAGGGTTTCTCCGCGTATATTGTTTGACCACTTTGGCGGAAACATCGATCATAATCAGGGGTTTATGGTCGGGATGGTCTATCGCTTCGGACGCCAGTAAGACTGTTAGCGTCCTGACGCGAAACGCGGCACGACATAAGGACTGCGATGCCCGCACTCTTCCGCACGCGCGGGGAGGCAAAGATCAGCCCAGTCCGATACGCAATCTCAATGACCCAAAGAAAGCCGAGTGAAGGCAATGGCACCCGCAAAGCACAGTACCAGACAATGCAAAAATCTGATCGGCGGCAAATGGGTCAGTGCCCATTCTCGCAAGACGTTTGAGGACCGCAATCCCGCCAACACCAGCGACCTGGTCGGCGTCTTTCCTGCGTCTGACGTGAGAGATGTCGCCGATGCCGTCGCCGCAGCGAAAGAAGCCTTCAAAACCTGGCGCCTGGTCCCGGCCCCTAAGCGTGCTGAAATTCTCTTCCGCGCCGGAGAAATCCTCACCGAACGCAAAGAACAATATGCCCGCGACATGACGCGCGAAATGGGCAAGGTGCTGGAAGAAACCCGCGGCGATGTGCAGGAAGCGATCGACACTGCTTTCTACATGGCCGGCGAAGGCCGTCGCATGTTCGGCAATACCACGCCATCGGAACTGCACAACAAATTTGCCATGAGCGTCCGCATGCCGGTTGGCGTCTGCGGCATGATTACTCCGTGGAATTTTCCCATGGCCATTCCCAGTTGGAAGCTGCTGCCGGCCATCGTCTGCGGCAACACCTGCGTCATAAAACCCGCGCAGGCCACGCCGCTTTCCACCTATAACCTGGTGCAGGCCCTGCTCGATGCTGGACTGCCCGCAGGCGTCGTCAACATCGTTTCCGGCTCCGGCAGTCAGGTCGGCATGCCGCTGGTCGAGCATCCCGACGTCACCGCCATCAGCCTCACTGGATCCAGCGCCGTCGGCCGCGCCGTCGGCATGGCCGCAGCCGCTGGCTTCAAACCCTGCTCGCTGGAGCTAGGCGGCAAGAACGCCATGATCGTCATGGACGACGCCAATCTCGAGCTCGCCGTCGAAGGCGCGCTGTGGGGAGCGTTTGGGACCACCGGCCAGCGCTGCACCGCTACCAGCCGCATTCTGCTGCACAAGAAAATTGCCCGCCGATTCACCGAGCAACTGGTCGAGCGCGCCCGCAAGCTGCGCATCGGCAATGGTCTGGAAAAAGGCGTGCAGGTCGGTCCCCTGGTCAATCAACCGCAGGTGGAAACCAGCGCCATGTACGTCAAGATCGCTCTCGATGAAGGCGCAAAATTGCTCACCGGCGGCAAGCGTCTCCAGGGTAAAGCCTATGCGGATGGATATTTCTTCGCGCCCACCATCTTTGGCGGAGTGAAACCGTCCATGCGCATCGCCCGCGAAGAAGTCTTCGGCCCCGTGCTCAGCCTGCTGGAGTTTGACACCTTCGAGCACGCTCTCGAAATCGCCAACGATGTCGACTATGGTCTGTCTGCCGCCATCTATACTCGCGACGTCAACCAGGCCTATCGCGCCATGCGCGACATCCAGACCGGCATCGTTTACATCAATGCGCCCACCATTGGCGCAGAGGTGCATCTGCCGTTTGGCGGCGTCAAGCAGACCGGCAACGGCCATCGCGAAGGCGGCAGCGGCGCGCTCGATTTCTACACCACGTGGAAGTCCGTCTACGTCGATTATTCCGATCGCCTGCAACGCGCCCAGATCGACGACTAAAGCAGTGGAGTAAGTCGACAAGGAGAAAAGCATGATTCTCGGTGTTCCCAAAGAAGTGAAAGATCACGAAAGCCGCGTCGGCGTCACCCCTGCCGGCGTCAAAGCTCTGGTGGAAGCTGGCCACACGATCCTGGTCGAAACCAATGCGGGAGCTCTTTCCTCGCTTCCCGATGATGAATATCAATCTGCCGGCGCGGAAATTGTCGGCTCGGCCTACGACGTCTGGCGTCTCTCCGACGTCATCGTCAAGGTCAAGGAGCCGGTCGAGAAAGAGTACGGCCACTTCCGCGAAGGCCTGGTGCTGTTCACCTATCTGCATCTCGCCCCGGTTCCCGCTCTGACCGCAAAATTGCTGGAGAAGAAAGTCATCGGCATAGCCTATGAAACCATCCGCGATAAAGCCGGCACACTGCCGCTTCTCACGCCGATGTCAGAGGTCGCCGGTCGCATGTCGGTGCAGGTGGGTGCCGCGCATTTGGAAAAAGAAAAAGGCGGTCGTGGCGTGCTGCTCGGTGGTGTGCCCGGCGTGCCTCCTGGAAATGTCTGCGTCATCGGCGGCGGCATTGTTGGCATCAACGCCGCCAAAGTCGCGCTCGGCATGGGCGCGAAAGTCACCATCATCGACATGAACCTGAACCGCCTGCGCGAACTGGACGATATCTTCAACGGCCGCGTCTACACTCTCGCTTCCAACTCCTACAACGTCAGCCATGCAGCTCGCGAGGCGGACCTTCTCATCGGCGGCGTGTTGATCCCTGGCGCTGCCGCACCCAAGATTGTCACCAAAGCGATGGTTTCCGCCATGAAGAAAGGTGCCGTCATCGTTGACGTCGCCATCGATCAAGGCGGCTGCATTGAGACCGCTCGTCCCACCACTCACAGTGATCCTTCCTATGTGCTGGGTGGCGTCGTGCATTATTGCGTCACCAATATGCCGGCGGCGGTGCCGCATACCTCAACCTTCGCCCTCACCAACGCCACCTTCCCGTATGTGCTGCGGCTGGCAACGCTGGGCGCCAAGGCCGCGATTCAAGCCGACCCCGGCCTGCAGGATGGCGTCAACACCTACGACGGCGTCCTTACTTGCAAGCCGGTTGCGGAATCGCAGGGCAAGCCTTGGAAATCCGTCCTCGATCTGGTGCATTAGGTTTCACCCGCTTTCCCTTCCATGTGGAAGGAGAAGGAAACATGCTGCGTCGGGGCTTGCTCTTCGTGGGGGCAGGCGCTGTGTGCCGCTCCGCTGCCCTGGAAAGTCGGATCTTTCGACGACACGCGGTTGCCGAAGCAGCAACGGGGCCCTAAAATGGATTAGCTGACACACGTCACGATTAGATGTTCTTAGTAACCGCCAGTCCGCGCCAAGCGGTGGCGGGGAGGTTCAATGCGGCGGTTCGTATTTTCTGTAGTGCTCCTGGCTCTTTCCCTGCCCGTCGGTCTGTCCACCACCGGCTGCGTCAACAACTATGGCCAGAACTACTGTAGCGGTTTTCAGAGCGGCGCCCAACTCACAGCTCCGGCGCAGATAACCTTGCAGCCTGCTGTCTACGGCCTCTCCCTCAGCTATGGACAAGTTGCGTCTTTGTCGTCGCCGACCGCCCTCAATTGCAAGGGTACGTCCGTCAGTGTCAGAACGTACACGTATGGCACTACCAATCTTGCGGTGGCGGACGTCTCGCCTTCGGGTCAGGTGTGCGGAGGCGAATGGAATCGCAATTCCGGGAATGGCATTCCGAACTTTACCACCTGCATCCCGCCCCAGCCGGGAACTTCGACTTTCCAGTCGAATGGCGGGGTCGCTTACCTGACCGCCAGCGGCGGTGGAGCTACCAGCAATCCCGTACCCGTCTTTGTTCATCCTCCAATCACCAGCGTCCTGCTCGGCGGCAAAAACGCGGTGCATACCTGTCCCAATAATCCCAGCACCGGTTCGCCTACGAATGCTCCCGTGTATGCCCTGAACAGTTGCCTGTCGCAGAACCAGACGGCCCAACTGGCCGCCACCGTTTGTACTGGCAGCGGCGCTTGCGCCTCAGGGTCGCCGCAAGACATTACCTGCAATGCGGGCCATCTCGTCTTTAGTCCGCAGAATTCCAATGTCGTCTCCATCGACCAGAACGGCGTCGCCACCGCGCATCTGCCGGGTGCCAGCGTCATCAACGCCACCATCGCCCAGGACACCAGCACCGCCGGATATTTCTTTACCTGTCCGGCAAAAAGCATTCATCTGAGCGTCGGTACCACCACCCAGAAAAACGTCACCGTCAATATCAATAACATCCAACCTCTCACAACCACCATCCTCGACACGCTGGGCAATCCCATCAGCGGACTGCAGCTTCTCTACTCGTCCAACGATCCCATCAACATTCCGGTCAGCAACAGTGGCTCTGTCGATCCAAAATATCCCAGCGACGCCGCCATCGTAGCGCAATGTCTGCCCTCCGTCTGCAATCCCGCGCCGCTGAACGAAATTGGCAATCTTGGCACGGGTCTCCCGATCAGCAGTAATCCCATCGATGTGCAAACACCCGGTCCCAGTTTGGACATTATGTACATGGCCAGCCCCCAGTCTTTGAACCTGGTGCCCATCGACTTCCAAAGTGGCAACGTGGGAACTCCGATCCGCCTGCCCTACCAGCCGAATTCCATGGTAATGGACGAAAACGGCAACAATCTGTTTATGGGCACCAATGCCGAACTGTTGATTGCGTCGATTTCTCCTGCCTTTGGCACCGCGCTGACAACCCAGAACCCTAGCGTTCCAGGTACCGTCCTGGCCGTTGCTCCCAATGACAGCATCGTTGTCATTCACGATCCTTGCCGGAAGCTGTTTTATCTCTACACCCCACCGGTCGGCAACCTGGCTGCCTCCTTGCTTTCCTTCGGAGCTGGCGGTCCGACCATCGCCTGCGACGTGAACAGTGAGCCGGTCGATCCTTCCGTCGAAGTTCAACCGCCCTATGCCGCCCAATTTACCCAGGACAGCCAGACCCTGTACATCGTGGGCGAAAATACGTTGTACACATACAACACATTCACCGGCTGGCACGTCTGCACCGAGAATGGTCAGACAGGCAATTGCCCGGTCAGCCCCACACCGCCGGCGGCCAGCGTGGCCGTTACCGTTCCAGGAGTCGGCGCCTACGCGAGCGGTTCTCCGACCACTGCTTTCGGGTACTGCGCACTTGGACCGAATAATGCCGCGCAAAGCCCCGGCCCTCCGCCCACAGGCCTCGCCGATCCAACCGCGGCCGTCAATCCCACGGAATACTACCCCAACGCTGCCACCGTGTCGGCGACAACCGATCAGCTGGCCGCAACCACGGATGGATATCACATCATCGGGGCGACAGCGAGCAGCGGAGGACAGCTCACGGATATTGGCGTCCAGATTCCCGATGGCGCGTGTCCGCTTAAAACGGCGTTAAATTTCCCCAGCAATCCGCAACAGTTCAGTCTGGCCACGCCGAACGTCGGGTCCATCGACCAGGTGCTGGTTTCGCCGAACTCGCAGTTGGCTTTTGTGACGTTTCTGCCAGCTACGTCTACGGGAAGCAACAACACATTGCCCGCCTACAAAATTCCTTGCACAGCGGCGCAGTCAGCGGCCGGAAACTGCCCTGCCGGGCAGGCTACGACCGGCACCGTAGTCAATGTTGCACTGACAGGGCAGGCTGGAGCGCCCATCGCCGGTACCTTCAGTCCGGACACCACCACGTTCTATGCGTCCACCAGTAATGACAATCTGGTGCATATCATCAACACCGCCTCATTGACCGATACGAAGACTTTCAATCCGGGTTTGACCTGCGCCACCACCACAAGCGCACCGGCCAACCCCTATCTGGCGTGCACCCTGGGAAACCCAGTCCCGGCGCTGTTCCTGGCCACCCGCCCGCGTCCCACCCAGGGAGCGCCCACTACCTCCGCCACAAAAAACTAGCAGCGCGCCTCTCGCCGGAATGACAACGAATGTCATTCCGGTCGGAGGGGTGCCACGTGTCTTTGATTTCTCTTGAGGGTGGCGCATCACGGTCAAGCCCTTTTCCGGCTGAAGTGGGATGCAATAAAAAAAATGCGCCATCCCCACCGCAGTGGAGGGACCTGCGGTTTCCTCAGCCAAAGAAAATCTTGGGATGAAAGGATGAAATTATGCCTGCGGTTCTTTGACGGAACGTGGCGCAAGCTGCTTCGCGGTTCGCGGCAACGCGCGAGCCACCGCATCCAGAATTCCGTTCAGGAAGTGGATCGATTCCGGTGCCGCATACAGCCGCGCAATTTCAAGCGTTTCGTTGATAATGATCGGCAGCGGCGTAGCCGGGTACGCCAGCATCTCCGCGATTGCGGCCCGCAATAGATTGCGGTCTACCGCCGCCATTCTCTCCAGGCGCCAATGCTCGCTGGCCGTTGCGATGTAAGTATCGATCTCTTCCTGCCGGGCAATGGCAACCCGAAAGATATCTTCGGCAAACCCCTGCGCCGAGGGATCGACGTTTTCCCGGGCTTGCCAAAACGTACGCTGCACCTCTTCCGCGCTTTGTCGGCCCAGGTCCGCCTGGAACAGCATCTGCATCGCGATTTCTCGAGATTTGCGGCGTTTGCCCATGGTCAGAGGCTCGCCGTCATATCTGTAACTGTATCGGTTACAATCTTTTTCTTCACCGCCGCCATTTCAATCGCCGCCAGCGCCGCTTCAAATCCCTTGTTCCCCATCTTCAGCCCCGCGCGATCCAGCGCCTGCTCCAGCGTTTCGCAAGTCAACACGCCAAACGCGTGCGGAACACCTGTCTCCTGCTGCGACTGGCCGATGCCGCGCGACACTTCTGTATAGATGGCTTCATAGTGGGCCGTTTCGCCGCGCAGCAACACTCCCAGCGTCACAATGGCATCCACGTTTTTGCTTTCCGCCAGCAGGCGCGCTGCTGCCGGAATTTCCCAGGAACCCGGAACACGAACCACCGTGATCGCTTCTTTCTTCGCTCCGCTGCGCAGCAACGCATCCAGCGCCCCCTGCAGCAGCCGGTCCGTAATCACCGCATTCCAGCGGGAAACCACAATCCCAAACCGCATGTTCGCCGCGCTCAAGTCGCCTTCGACGGCCACCGGTTTGCCGTGATGCACATTCTCCGACTCCCAGAAACCGAACATCATGCCCGGCACCGGCTCCGCGGTAAACAGGCGCGAATTCCAGTGGGTCTCCGTGATCGCTGTAACTTTTTGTCCACCTTCCGCAGCAGAATTCTTCTTTGCCCAGTTTTCCGCCACCGTATGCACCGCCTCCAACCCCGTCACCTCGATCAGGATTTCCGGCGTGGCCGACAGTTTCCCGCTCACAAATTCCAGGTTGCCCAGCGGCGCCAAAAAAGGTGCCGTGCGAAATTGCTCCCCCGCCGACCCCTTACCCGGCTCAAAACCGATCGCCGCAAAAAAACTTTCCAGCGTCTCAAATTCTTCAGCCGTGCGTGCGGCGCGTACCCATGTGATTCCTTTGATCATGCTTCGATGGTACAACGTCGCGACCAACCGCACCCCAGCTGGCGATTGGGAACGAGTGCAAACCCGAGGCCTGAAACAATCGATGTCTACGGATGAAAGCTGATCAGATCGATCCCGCTTTTTCCATCTTGGTCGACAAACGACAGCGTATACAAGGTTCCATCGGCACCAATGACCAGGCTTTGCGGAGGGCTGATGGGGTCGCCATTGTTCAACAGAATCCTGCCATGGTCCACATACTTGCGGCTCGAAATGTCGTATGTGATTAGGTCGGTCCCGTCTTTTTGGTCTGGCGGTGTCTTCACGCCCTTCTTATCGCTCGAAAGGGGAGCTCCGGTCAGGTAATACAGCGTGTGTCCGTCCGCTCCCAGAGCAAGACCCAGGTATCCATATTCCATACCGTCGAACATGCCGGTTTTCTTCGACGTCTCCGACGTCAGCCGCGCCAGCACCTCAACGGATCGCGTGGTAGGGTCGAAGCGAAACAAATAGCCGGATCGTCCATTCACACCGTAGATTGCGTGCTCAGACGGCACCCAGATCGCGGCTCGCCAGTTGTAGGCCATGCCATGCATCGCCGGGTTATACGAACCGAAATAATCTTTCTTCAGGTTTACTCCCGCGACCGTATCTACCTTGTCTTTGTCGTAGTCGTAGCGATGGATCGCTCCATCTCCCGTCGTGAAATAAGCGCTGCCGTCTCGTGGATCGATGACGATCCTGCGGCAAATGGCTCTGTAGGTGCTCCCCAAAGTGCCAAGCTCTCCGCCATGAAACGCGGTCCCAAGATCTTTCAATGTTTTGGTTTTCAAGTCATAGCGCAAGAAGTCGCCGGCTGGCCATGTGATGCCATACAAACGACCCCGCCGCACATCCATATTCATGGCGATAATTCCTTGCCCGCCCGGTGCAATCGCAAGGCTCGTAAATTTTCCAGTCTCCATGTCATACGACATAAAATGGCCGCCCGGATACGGCCGATACCCATTGGGAGCTGTTGCTGTCCGTTCAATACCGCCAGCATTGTTGTAGTAACCCAGGTGCGTCGAAAAATAGAGCTTGCCATCGTTCTCGACGAAGTTGACGTGACTTTTCCCCTGGGCAACCGCCTTCATGTTGCCTTGGCCGACAGCGTCGTTCAAATTGGCGATGTGCGTGATTGCCTTCGTCTTCGGATTGAAGGAATACATCTGTCCCGGAAGGTTGTACTGCGCCGAAGAAAGCACGTAATAAATGGTTCCGTCGCTGGCGACGCCCATACCGTTGTAGGCTTCCCCGGGTTTTGCGGCGTCCGGAAAATGGGAATCGTATGCCGTTGCCCGCAGCACATGGGAGTCGACGCCTTGACCAGAAAGGGTTGGCGTGATTGCACTCAGAACCAGTAAGGCGATCGCTGATTGGCGAACAGCAGCAAAAATTTTCAATGTATTTCTCCTCGAACCTGGAAAGGTGATGGGAGTGCCGGTCACAAGGCACTCGGCGAGCAAATCCAAATCGACATCGTTCAGCGGCAACAATGCACCAGGCATTTCCCGAGATCCCAAACCCGAATAGGGATGGCGGGCGATGAATTTCTGATTTCATTTGTTTTCTGCGTAAGTATATAAATACACCAGTCTTCCAACAATTGTTCTGCGAAGGCTCTGATCGAAAAGGTTTGCGACACTATGACGCCAGAAAAAACATTGGAAAATATTCAACTCGAAATCCGTGATGGCATCGCCTTTCTCACCCTTAACCGCCCCAAGGTCTTGAACGCGCTCAACGCCGCCACCCTGCGAGAGCTGCAATCCGCCATCGACATCGTCAAGGCCGATGATTCCATTCGCGTTGCCATCCTCACCGGTGCAGGCGAAAAAGCATTTGCCGCCGGCGCCGACATTCAAGAACTCGCCCAGGTCAACGCCGTCGAAGGTCGCGATCTCGCCTTGCGCGGCCAGGCAGTGCTGCGCGCCATTGAGACCTGCGGCAAGCCCGTCATCGCCTGCATCAATGGATTTGCCCTCGGCGGCGGCTGCGAACTCGCCCTCGCCTGCACCCTCCGCATCGCCAGTGAGCACGCTAAGATGGGCCAGCCGGAAGTGAAGCTCGGCCTCATTCCCGGCTATGGCGGAACCCAGCGGCTGGCTCGGCTGGTGGGAAAAGGGGTTGCACTGCAAATGATTCTGACCGGAGAAATTTTTCCCGCCGCCGACTGTTTCCGCGTCGGCCTGGTCAATGAAGTCGTCGCTCCCGACCAATTGCTGCCCCGCGCGGAAGCCATCGCCCGCGTCATTGCCGGCATGGCGCCGCTGGCCATTCGTTACTCCTTGGAAGCTGTCGATCGCGGCTACGATCTGCCGCTGCAGGAGGCGCTCTTCCTCGAAGCCGCTCTCTTTGGCCTAAGTTGCGGCACCGCCGACAAAGCCGAGGGTACGGCGGCATTTCTCGCCAAGCGCGCCGCCGTCTGGCAGGGGCGGTAACGCCTTCATCGTCGATGTTGCGCTGATATCCTGAAAGCAATGCTTCGTGCCAGCCTTCGTTTCTCCGGTCT
This sequence comes from Acidobacteriota bacterium, assembly GCA_021798735.1. GTDB lineage: Bacteria > Acidobacteriota > Terriglobia > Terriglobales > Acidobacteriaceae > JAKAAZ01. Next base: position 13,062 of record JAJZCA010000064.1, read on the forward strand.
TCGATTCGCCGCGCTGCTTGCGCTTGCTGCCTTCGTCTCCCTCGCCGTCGGCGGATGCAGAAATTCCGGCAACGCTTTCGATATGTCGCACCGCGCCGCGAAATGGGCCGCCGCCAAAACTTCCGCCCGTCAGGATCTGGCCCAGATTCCGCTTCCTTTGAAGAGCGTCTATCTCCCCATCAATCAGGAAGCGCAATGGCAGAATCCTTATCTCAGCATTGGGCAGAGCATGATTCAGTTGCGCATCTATTTGCCGGATGAAAATGCGAGCCCCATCGATCGCGGTGGACTCACCCGCTTGCGCTCCGCCCGCAAACAGGTGGTCAATGTTCGCCTGGCGGAGTTGCCCCAGGCCCTCTCCTCGCTACCCGATGGCGCATGGCCCTACGGCCGTGTCGTTGCTATCGGCAGAAAAAAAGAGACGCCGCAAAATCGCGTCTGGTTTCCCAGCCATCTTGAAATCACGGTTCGTGCGCTGGAAGATATGGGCGTCGTCGTCGACGACTGGAATCATCCCGCCATGATGCCGTAAGACCGAAGCCCCGGCGTTCACCGCGCCTCAGAGACGTCCAACAGACAGGGGAATGCAATGGGTGACTCGCAGTTTCCGATTCTGGTCGAACAAAAACAGCTCCATCCGCATGAACATTTCTCCGCCCATCGTGACTTGGAAGCTGCCCTTCGCCAGTCCGTGCGCGGCGAGGTCCGCTTCGACTCCGGCAGTCGCGCTCTCTATTCGACCGATGCTTCTAACTATCGTCAGCTTCCCATCGGCCTCGTGCTGCCGCTCGACACCGCCGATGTCGAAGCTGCCGTGGCCGCCTGCCGCAAATTCGACGCGCCCATTCTCTCTCGTGGC
>JAJZCA010000065.1 GCA_021798735.1 Acidobacteriota bacterium
CCGCAGGTTTGCCGTTTTCCTGTTGCTCCGGCGCGTAGACGCGATGCGTCATCGGATCGACGGCCAGACTATGCACTGTATGCTGCACAGGAAAATCCTCCAGCTTGCGGTAATGGTCTGGGTCGTCCTCGTGAAATACGGAGATCGCCCCGCTGAAACAAGCCACATATATTCGGCGCAGGCCCGGATCGTACTTGATGACATCTGCGCCGGCGGCCATGGGCAGATATGCGATGGGCTTGTGCGTATCCAGGTTGAAGACCGTCATCAAACTGTTACTTTCACAAGACAGAAATGCTCGATGATGGACCGGGTCGAGCGTCATGCCATGATTGCCGCGGCATTCTCCCACCGGGTAACGGGCGATGACAGTGTCCGTAGCGGGATCTATCTCGGCGAAAAGGTTCTCGTCCTGCAGATTCACATAAATCCGGCGCGCGATCGGATCGTACTGCGGCATCCCAGTTTCGCTGTCGAAATGCAGTGTCTTGAGAATACGGTCCGTCCGCACATCCACGATCGCCTCAGCCTTGCCGCGTTCATCCGAAACGTAGACTTTGTGAAAAGGAGCCGCGTACGCGCTTCCGTCTGGCTTCGCCTCCGTGGGCAGCTTCGCAATTACCTTCATCTGCTGCAGATCGACCACGCCGATTTTGCCCTCCAGCCAATCCGACGTGTACACACGATGCAACTCTGGCACGTAGACCACGCCTTCGATTCCTGGCACTCCTGGAATCGCATGAACCAGCGTGTTCGTCTTCATGTCAACCACGTACAGAATGCCCGCGCCAAGATAGGCCGAAAGCAGATAGTGGTCGCCGCGATCGATCGTCAGGTAATCGAAGCGCTTGCCTTTTGGGCCGGGCAAGTCGATGACCGCTAGCTGACGCAACGTATTTCCATGACCGTTTGCCTGGGTTTGCGCCCCAACTGGCGGTGTCATTGCGATTGCAACAAACGCAATCCCTGCAAGAAGCTGCCATTTCCGCTGAATTCGCGATAACTCAAAAGTCATGCTCATGTTTCCCGGACCGCACGAAATAATTCTCGCACCTTTTGCTGCATCTCTGAAATTTGCGGAGTCGTTGAAATGTCGAGTGGCATGCAGCTTTGCTGCCGGTCGCCTCGTCAACTGGCAGGCAATTGCCGGCGAATCTGCTGTAATTCCCGTTGCACTTGCTCCAGCCGGCTCACAATCTCCTGATGATGCTCCTGCGCTTCGGTCGGCTGCCGGCCCTCAATGTAAAACGAGCCGTTCGGCTCCAGCACACATTTCTTCACACTTTCAAAACCGTCGAAGCCCTGGCGGTGGACCACCGCCAGCAGCTCACTTTCCGTCAGCAATTCCTGACGCAGCGCTGCATGATCGACCACTCCGTCCGACACCAGCACATGCTCCGTGCCCTCCACCAGGCGGTCCGCCTTGGGGCTGCTGTACAGGAACCGCACCACCAGCCAGTTGATCGTCAGCAGAGACAGCGCCCCCAAAATGCCTCCCGTGACTGAATTGTCATTGCCGATCAAGGCGTTCTGCACCACGTTCGACAATGAGAGCAAAACGACCAGGTCGAATGGGTTTAGCTGGGCCAGCTCCCGCTTGCCGAAGATGCGCAGCAAAAAAATCAGGAAAAAATAGACGATGATCGGTCGAAGAATCTTCTCAATCAGCGGAACCTGCAGATGGAACATGCTTTGGAGCACGGCGGCGATTCCTTTCGGAAGTAGAGTTCCCCTCTTTCATACACGTTCAACGACGGAACGGAAAGCGGGCCCGCAGATGACTACTTTTCCGGTCCCATCCGATTTTTCGCTGCTTTTGCCTCCGATTCTGGCATAATCGAATTGCTCTGGTGTCTCTGGCATTCTGGCGGCCGACGGTCGACTGTCGCTTCCGCGGAGTGTTCAAGCGCCCCCAATGAAAGTAGTGCAAAGCGTCTTTTCGCCAACCAAGAACCGCCGGCTGAATGAGCTGGTTGGTCTGCTGCTGCTGGCCTGCGCCCTCCTCTTGCTTCTCGCTCTGGCTTCCTATACCCCGCTCGATCCCTCTCTCAACACCGCTGGGGGATACCTGACGGGCCGCCCTGCGCATAATTGGGCCGGTCTGCTGGGTGCCGGATTCAGCGATCTGCTGCTGCAAGCCGAAGGTCTGTCTGCTTTCCTGGTGCCGTTGCTTGTGGGTGGGCTGGGATGGATCTGGCTGCGTTCACGGCCCGTCGGTTCGCCCATTTCAAAGCTCATTGGCGCACTTTTATGTTTGATCTTCGTGCCTGCGCTGCTGGGCCTGCTGCCCGGCCATATGCGCTGGCTCCATACCATCCCCATTGAAGGGCTCACCGGGCGTGCTATTGCGGAGGTGCTGACGCATTACCTGAACTATCCTGGCGCTTTCGTTCTATCGATGGCGCTTGTGGCAGCGGCGCTCTACCTGACCACTACCTTCAGCGTCGCCAGCCTGCGCAACTTGCTGACGGTCCGCTTTGCCTTCCTGGCAGCCTGGCGCGATCGCTGGCGTAATTGGAATACCCGCCGGGCCGAACGCAAGGCAGCGCGCATCGCCGCCCGCACCCTCGCCAAGGAGCAAGCCGCGCTCGCCAACCATCCGGAAGACGACCCGCGCATGTTTGAGGACACCCGCAAGGATGTCGTCCCAACGCGTGTCCGCAAGCGTCCCGATTTCTGGGAGGAACCGGTTCCGGCCCCTCCGCCGCAACAACTGGCTCACGGGGCTTCCCTGCAGCACAACATGGAAGGCGACGTCGCGTCTGCCAACGGTCGCCGCGGCGACCCGCGGGCCATTCCATCGCTCTGCAAATCCGCCAATTCCGAGGAAATTGAATTCGCCCGTCCCGTCGCCTCCTTGCAGTCGCTGCAACCGGGACATCCGACGGCGGATGCATCTCCAGCGTTGCATGTACAGATTGGTACCCGCGCCGATGCCACAGCCAAGTCCGTCACCGTCACCGCGAAATCTATTGAAGGCTATCGCCTGCCGCCCAGCACCTTGCTGCATCGCAGCGATGAGAAGCAGGTCGTTCGCGAAGGCCAACTGCTTGAAGAAGCGCGCGTCCTGGTGGAAAAATACGCCGAATTCGATGTCCATGGGCAGGTGGTTCAAATCAATCCGGGCCCAGTTGTCACTACCTTTGAATTTCGCCCCGATGCCGGCGTCAAATACAGCCGCGTCGTCGGCCTGCAGGACGATCTTTGCCTGGCCATGCGCGCCGAAAGCATTTTGATCGAACGCATGCCCGGAAAAAGCACCGTCGGCCTTCAGGTTCCCAACGCGGAGCGCGAAACCATCTGGCTGCGCGACATGATTGAGGCCGACAGCTTCGCTCATAGCAAGTCCCGGCTGACGCTGACCATGGGCAAAGACATTAACGGTCGTATTATCCATGCCGATCTGACCACCATGCCCCACGTCTTGATTGCCGGTTCCACCGGCAGCGGCAAATCCGTCGCCATCAACGCCATGATCATGTCCATCCTGTTCAAGACGACACCGGAGCAGGTCCGCCTGATCCTGGTCGACCCCAAGCGCGTGGAACTGGGCATGTACGAGGGCATTCCGCACCTGTTCACCCCCATCATCACCGAGCCAAAGCTGGCCGCTAATGCGCTGCGCAATGCGGTGCGGGAGATGGAGCGGCGGCTCAAGCTGCTCGCCTCCCGCAGCGTCCGCAATCTGGAGCAATATAACAAGCTGTTCGAAACCACCCCCAGCCTTTTTGAAGCCGACAATCCGGACGAGAAGCCGCTGCCGATCATCGTCATCATCATCGACGAGTTGGCCGACCTGATGATGCTCGACCGCGCCAACGTCGAAGAATCCATCACCCGTCTGGCGCAGATGGCCCGCGCCGTAGGCATTCACCTGGTACTGGCCACGCAGCGGCCCTCGGTCGACGTCATCACCGGCCTGATCAAAGCCAACGTCCCCACGCGCATGTCCTTCCGTCTTGCCACGAAAGTGGACTCGCGCACCATTCTCGACTCCAACGGAGCCGAGTCCTTACTGGGACGCGGCGACATGCTTTTTCTCGCGCCCGGCACATCGCGGCTGCAACGCATCCATGCTCCTTTCGTGACGGAGAAGGAAATCACCGCCGTCGTAGAGTTCTGGAAATCTCAAGGCACGGCCGAATACGTCGAAGGATTTCTGGAAGCTCCGCATGACGACAAGGGCGGCGAAGGCTCAGACGGCGCCGGAGAGCAGGAAGCCAACGATGAGCTCTTTGAGGACGCGGTTCGCCTTGTCCTGGAGTTTGGCAAGGCTTCCACTTCCCTGCTGCAGCGTCGCATGCGCATTGGTTACGGCCGCGCAGCTCATCTGATCGATTTGATGGAGCGCGATGGAATTGTCGGCCCCGCGGACGGTTCTCGTCCGCGCGAGATTCTCAAGCCTGCAGGCTGGCTGCAAGAGGTTGAGCAGTCGATGCGCTAGAGGTCTTGAAGTGAAAAACTTGTTGTGAATGAGTCGAGTTTTTCAAGCCGCGAGTTTTGCTTGTTCGACCCAAGAGGTCACTTCTTGATCAAGCTTATCGATGCAGCGGGGTGCCCCAGGTCCCGCTTTTGAGGTGGGAACTGCCGCGTCCCACAGCTCTCGCCAATTTCGCCTCAACCGGTCTCCGAGTAATTTCCGAATAAACGATTACAATCGCCAAATGCACGACGTGGTGGTCTATTCGCGCAAGGGATGTCACCTCTGCGACATAGTGAAGGAGACGCTGGCAGAAATCCAGGGCCAGGCCGACTTCCAGTGGCGCGAGGTGGACATCGATGCCGACCCCCAACTGCAGCGAAAGTACACCGACGAGGTACCCGTAGTTTTCATCGATGGACGCAAGGCCTTTAAGTATCGGATGGATAGGCGTCAGTTTCTGCGGGCGTTGGCCGGCAGATAAGCGAACGAAATACCCTTCGAAAAGGATTCTATCTTGTGATAGGCAACGGGATTTTTGGATTAGGGTCAACGTTAGTCTTCCGGCCGTATCCCGCATCAGGAGTCGCGGCCCCGCTTTCCAGGACTGAGCCGAATCAGCCCCGCGAAAACTTCTGACGATATACGCCGAACCGTGTACCCCTCGATAAAAAAGAATGCGTGGTCAAGGCACAGATCCCCTGTCCCGTATGCATCTGAATCTTGACCCCGCTCCGCAAATGGTTAGAAGGTGAACCTCGCGCCGAACTGGAACTGACGCGGGGTATTCACGGTGCTGGTGATTGTGCCAAAGGTCGCCGCCACAGAGGGCTGAGTCAGCACGTTGGTGATGGACGGGACCTGCGGCATTCCAAGCTGCGCCTGATTTGTGAGGTTGTAAGAGGAAACATCCAGCCGCAAAGTTCGGGCTCCGCCCATCGGGATGTACTTGTATAGAGAGACGTCCAGGTCTCGCGAGCCCATGGTGCGTACGTGATCGAGATAGGCCGGAGCGGTTCCGGGCACAAACGGACTGGATGGCAAGGCAAAGCAACTGTAATTGAACCAGGTGGTCGCCGTATGCGGAGCACCCTTGCTGGGATCGCAGGTAAGGTTGGGGCGCTGATTGAAGTACGATATGGGCGCTCCCACAGTAGGAGATGCGATGGGAATACCGGTGCTCAGGTAGAGGATGCCGTTCGCAGTCCATCCCCCGAGGAAGACATTCGCCACGCGGTCCGGTTGAATGGCCCTTCCCGGACCCACGGGCAGATCGTACGAAACCATGCCGGTGAACTGATATTTGACGTCCTGAGGGCTGACAGCGTGTTCGTACCGCAGGTCCTTGATGTCCTGGGCTGCGCCATTGTGAAAGCCGACAAAACCCAGCGGAGGATTGCCGTCGTCCGTGATGAGCTTGGCCCAGGTGAAGCTGCTCAGAGTGGTGATGTGGTGGGTGAGCCTTTTTTGCAGCTTGGCCTGTAGTGAGCTGTATTCCGAGTCGCCATCCGGATAGCCATTGAGCCGTACCCCGTTGCCAGAACCGTAGCTGCCGTTGCCGAACTGTGGGAACTCCTGCAGCGATACCCACAAGGGGACCGTTGCCGAGCCGTAATTGGCATTGGTGGACGGCTGCGTCGGCCCCCAGGTGTTGGGAACCGTCTGACATGCCGGGTTTGAAGGATCGACGCAGAGTGCTGCTCCGTACTTGGCAATGGTTTCCAGGCTGAGCGTGTTGCGGTCGAAACTGCTCATGGGGAGGAACAGGCCGCGGCTGCCAACATATCCCAGGTCGAGAACGACCTCGCGCGGGAACTGGTACTCAACGTTGAGGTTGAAGTTGTACGTCGTGGGCGTGCGCTGGCTGCGCAGTACCGTATTCAGGGTCGTGCCCAGGTTATTGGCCAGACCGGGTGGTGGAGCGGTAAAAACCGGAACGACTCCATTGGGGAAGGGATTGCTGAGAGAATAAATGCCGGTGTCGCTGGGCGCTGGGCTGCCCGGCGCCGCTCCCGCGCAGCCTGACGTGCCGTTGTACACCGTGTTCCCATCGTTGTTGTAGCATGTGGCGTTCCAGTTGGTGGTCGAGGAGAAGCCATCGCTGTCCTGCAGCGCGCTCGCCACCATCTCCGTACTGGGTCCGTAATAGATGCCTGCGGCGCCGCGCACGACCAGGCGGGTAACTGGCTGCCAGGCAAATCCCAGGCGCGGGCCGAAATTCGTCAGATTGGCGGCAAAGGGCGAACGGTTGCTGCCATTCACATAGATCTCAGCGCCTGTGAACGCGACGCTGTCCGCTGTACCGGCAATGGTGGGATTGAAGTACTCCAGACGGTTGTGACGCTCATTGCGTCCGCCGAAGATGTCCCATCGCAGTCCGGCGGTGATGGTCAGGCTCCTCGCGGGATGATAGGTGTCTTGGACAAAGGCGCCGTAATAGGGGCTCGACTCCGCCACGAACAGATCTTTCGTGAAGTTCACGCTTTCGCTTCCCGGCGGTGTGCCCATGCCTACCAGGAAGGAGGCAAAGTCGCTGCCGCCATTGCCGCTGGCTACAGTCTGGTCGGTTGCGCTGTTGTCGAAGTAGTAGGCCCCGGAAGGCGCGGGGGGCTGGCCCACGTTCAGAAACCGTTGCATGTACTCGAAGCCGGTACTGATCTCGTGCTTGCCCTGCACCCTGGTCACGCTGGCGCTGATGTCGCTGTTTTCGCTGGCGTAGATAAAGGTGTTGTAGTTCGCGGTGCCGCCCACGCCGCCCCCTACATCGTTGAAGATCACGTAGGGGAGCGTCTTGTAGTTCTCCTGCGCGGCCAGCGAGGCGGGGAACCCGAGGGTCGTGAGGTTGTCGAATTGGCTCTGCTGGGGGTCGCCGCCCTGATTTTCGTAATGGCGCGTGAAGGAGTAGCGCAGTTGCAGGACGGTGTTCGCGTTAAACGTGTAGTCGTCGGCAAGCAGGATATTGCGGCCGTTGGTAATGTTCTGGGCGTAGAACGGGTCCCACGCGTTGTTGAAGGCGTTGACCAGAGAAGTGAAGAGACGGTCGAAAGAGAACCGTCCGAAAATGTGCTGCTTTTCGCTCTTGTCCAGGTCCATGCGGATGTCGAACTTCTGTGCCGATGAGGGGTCCACTCCGGGCATGTAGAAGTTGTTCACCACGCCGGTCGTCGCCTGGTCGCAGGTGGTAGGGTCGGGCGCGTTGCACTTGGGCATCTCTGACAGGAACTTCACTGCGATGGGGTTGGGATTGGTGATGATGTTGTTTGCAAATGCCTGGCGTGTCCCGTCGGGGTTGTCCGGGACCATGGGGTTGTAGATCGTGAAGCGGTCGGCGGAAAAGTCCCCGGTGCGCTCCGCGCTGGTGGGGACCGTGAAGGTATTCGATCCATCGAAGAGCGCCTGCTGGGTGGCCTCGTAATCCGCGAAGAAAAAGAGCTTGTGGTTATGCAGAACGGGGCCGCCGATGGACCCGCCTTCCTGGTACCGGTGGAACGACGGCGGCGTGTTTGCGGTTCCGCTGGAGATCTGGCTCTGCTTGTTGAAGTATTCGTTCGAGGCCAGGACGTCGGGACGGAAGACCCCGAAAACATCGCCATGGAAATGATCTCCGCCGGAGTTGGTGACCAGGCTGATGACGCCTGCCCCTCCACTCTGATACGACGCCGGCGTGTTCTGGGTCTCGACCCGGACCTCCTGGACCGCGTCCTCGGGGATCACCATGGCGGGCAGGATGGCGGCGGAGTTGTTTTCCGCCACTCCAATCGGGCTGCCGTCCACCATGTAGTAAATGGAACCTACAATTGCGCCGTTGATGGTGTAGGAGGAGATATTGATTCCGGGACGTCCGCTGCTGATGTTCTCAATGGCGAAGGAACTGGAGGAGTTGGTCGCGCCGTTGGCGGGAGTGACGCCGGGGCTCAACTGCACCAGATCGTTGACGTCGCGTGTCAGCAGTGGGACGCGGTCGATGGTCGCCGCGGAGATCAACTGGCCCACGGTCGAGTTGGCCGAGTCGATAAGGCCGGCCGAGCCCGTGACCTTGACCACTTGGCTGACGCTGCCGACGTGCAGCGTCAGGTTGACCGTCGTGCCCTGGTCCGCGGTCACAGTGACATCGTCGTGGACGACGGTGACAAAACCTTTTTGAGTGGCGGTGACGCTGTATACGCCGGGGTTCAGCGAGATGAAGGCGTAGTTGCCGGAAGAGTTGCTGGTGGCGTGGATTGCAACTCCGGTGGCGTTGTTCAGCAGCGTGACTTTCGCTCCTGAAACGATTGCGCCAGTTTGGTCCGTGATGGAACCGTTGATTGCGCCTCTGCCGGCCTGGCCAAAGCCCGCGATGCCGGAGAACAGTGACAGAAGAACAATGCACCGGACGAGACGAGCGCCGAGGACCGAATGTAACTTGTATTTCATCACTGCCCCTTTCGGAATATCGCTTCAAACGTTTGAATACTAGATTACGAATGTAGGAAGGATTGCGCCTCCTGTCAAGAAAAATGTTGCGCGCCTGTTAAAAGCCGGACTGCGCGCTTTTGCGCACGACCCACGTGGTCATCGCGCGCTGATTCTGAACGACCGTGGTTTTCAGCGGGTCGGCCATCTCTCCCATCCGTTCAGTAAACGAGCCGAGCAGCGCTTCATCGACCAGATACCGCTCGGAACCATCGGGCAACCTGTAGCGGCGTCCCTGGATCTGTTGCATCCGGTTCTCCATGCCAATCGAGGAAGCGAGGCGGCAGAAGAACAGTCCGCCCGGTTTCAGCACGCGCCAGCAGCCGCGCAGCATGGACTCAAAGTGGGCATCGTCGCGCGCGAAGTGCAGGACCGCGCTGCTCAGCACCACATCCGCGCAGCCATCGTCGAACGACATCTGCTCCACCGCCTCCACGCGAAGGTTCGACGCCGAAAGCCTTGGCGCCAGCGTCTGCGCCATGCGCCGCACCCGTTCCACCTGCCCGGCATCGGCATCGACGGCAAATACTTCATAGCCCTCGCGCAGCAGGTAGACCAGGTTGCGCCCCGAACCGCAACCGGCGTCCAGTATCCGCATCCCCGGCGCGATACGACCCTTCAGCATCTGGTCGAAAAGATAAATGTCGATCTGACCGAATTGTTCCTGCAGCGTGGCCATCCGATGTCTCATCACCATAGCATGGCGGCCATCTCCACCGCCTCGCCTTCACCCCAGCGGTCGCCGTCGTCTTCACATCCAAATCATGGCCCGCAACTCATCGCCGCCTGTCACGCGCGCGACCCTAAGAACCCGCGCCTCCCCCAGGCAACACCCCAAGCTGGCCCATCATGCCCAGAGTATCCATGATGATGCGCGTGTCCTTGATCCGCCCATCCTCCAGACGATCAATCACAATCCCCCACACCCGCACCGGCCGCCCCGTCGCCGCAATCCCGAGGAATTCTCCCCGATGCGTGCCCGTCCATTCAAACCGGCTGGCAACTTTGTCCTTCTCCACAATCTGCTCCACGATGGAGAACACAATGTCAGGAAACCCCGCGCGCATCGCCCGAATCACGTCTTGCAGACCGCTCAGTCCCGGACCCTGCCCCGGCATGGGAACCTGCTCCACCATGTCTTCCCAGAAATATTCCCCAGCCGCTTCAATGTTTCCCTTGGTGATCACTTCCTCCACAAATCCCCGGACGATCGCCGCATTGTCGTGCGCCATTTTCTTCCCCCCTCCAATCCTCAGTCCAGGATTATAGTCATCGCTCGAAGCGCGAACCGAGCGGTAAGGTGGAATAGAAAAAGATTTGTCATCCCGACGTAGTGGAGGGACCCGCTGTTTCCCCGGAGACAAACAATCTGGGTGCCCCACATCTCGCACTTGAGATGTGGGATTCTCGAACCCCCAAAAATTATCCGTCACAACGAATAGCGGTCTTCCACCCGCCGCGTCTGCCCCAGCGCCGTCAAGGTCTCCAGAATTTCCGCCACCTTCGTCCGACTCGCGGGCTTGAACGCAGCCGCAACCTGCTGCGCGCTTTGTAGCGGAGTGGTGCGAAGAGCATCCTTCACCGCCCGCACCTGCTCCGGCAGCGTCGTTGGCCACGGCTGCTTGCGCCGTGCCGGTGTCGGCCCTTCGCCCGCAACGATACCCTCCAGCGCAGTCTGTACCGCCAATTCATTCGGTGCCTGGAATTCTGGACGCAGCCACCGGACCACGCCCGCACGCTCTTCCGCAAGGCGCTGCGCGTTCAACGCCACCACGCTGCTGAGAATGTCTTCGTCGGCCAGTTCCACCGGCCAGCCATACGCGCCAAACACAGCCGCATCCAGCGCATCATGCAACTCGCGAAGAACGCCCACCAGTCCGGCGTCATAGGTTCTACGCTCTGGGTCGGTAAGTTCCTCGCCAGCCCGGACCTTCTCCAGCACGTTATACATTTCAGTCAGCGTCAGGTCAGGGTCAAGCTCCTGCTGCCGCTTGCGATGCGCATCCAGCCGCTCCGCGATCTCTCGAATCGTTTCCTTCTGCGCCTCCGTGCAATCGGGAAAAGGGAACGTGTCAAAGCAGCGAGTCTTCACGTAGACGGGGTCGTTGCCAAATCCCAAATGACCACCCGCAGCCAGCGCCCAGCACACGTGTATGCGGCTGGAGAGAACGCCCAGAAAAAAAGCATCCGAAAACGCAAAGTTAATGAGCTTGTTGTCGGGAAGAACACTCGCGTCCAGAAATACAAACACACGATGCTTGGCCGTCTCCACCGTCGCAATGTAGCGCGACAGCCCCTTCAGCGCCGGACGAAACGCCGCGCGTGGCTCGCCAAAAATCCACCAGTTCTCGCTATAGGTAGCCCGTCGATTTTGATCGCGTTCCGGTTTCACCCGGTCGCTTACCCACTGATAAACCTCGGGGAATCGCCGCAGCACCTCATCGCTGCTCAGCCCGAAAAGGTCGATCACCATCACGTTTCGCGACCTTCCCGTCAAATCGCGCCCGTTCAGATAGGGACGGATATGCTGTTCCAGTCCTTCGATGCGTCCAAAGCCAAGAGAGGCCGCCGTCTTCGGCGACACGATGAATCCGGCTCCATGCAGAGAGACCCCCCTGCAGCTCAAATCTTCATTGGCCCGTAGCGGCTGCGCTCCCGCCAAGTCCACACCAATCCTTAAATCCGCGAAGATGCGTCCGGTCCGCTCTACCAGCTCAACGGCCGTCCCTTCCGAGCTTGCATCCCCTTCGCTCGTCACCCGGTACAGATGTCCCTGGTGTTCGCCGCGCTCCCCTACCGTCATCGCAATGCGAACGGCAGCGCGCCGGGTAACGGTATGTTCCTCCGGCGAAAACGCCTTGAGCCATGGGTGATCGGGAATCGCGAAAACCAGCGATAGCGGATTCTTCGTGGCATTCAAGTTCTGCGCCACCACCTTGCGATCGAACACCTGGGTGATGCTGTTCGTCGTCACAAATCCAAACCGCCGCAGCTTCCCCGCCCGCGCCAACTCCGCCGCTTTCTGCCACCAATACATCACAAAATCCGCGCTCTCGGGAACCTCGTCGTAGGCTGTGCGCAGCGCCAGCGTGTACCCGTCCCCATGCCAGGTACGAATGTCTTTGCCCCCGATAAACGGCGGATTCCCCACCACAAAATCCGCATCCGGCCACTTCGCCTGCTTCACGCCGCTATATTCATACACCGCGACCCGCGCCGTTTCATCCGGGATCTTCTCGCCAGTCGTCGGATGTTCTCTCTCCGTAACCCGGTCCCAAACCGTGATCGGATTCCCGTCCTCATCGACGGCCGGTTCCCGCTCGCTCCAGGTGATCAGTGCATCCGCTTCCTTTACATTGTGGAAATTTCGAATCACGGGAATAGGCGGCTGTACATCGCCACGCGTTCGGAAGTGCCACTGCAAATAGCCGATCCAAAGCACCAGGTCCGCCAGCACCGCAGCCCTCGGATTCACCTCGATCCCGAGGAATTGGTGCGGATCGACTGTCAACCCCGTATGCTCCAGTGCCTCCTGTGCCTGACCCAGCGAATGCAGCGTCTCCAGCACTTCACCCTCCAGCCGCTTCATGTGCTCAAGCGCGACATAGAGAAAATTTCCGCTTCCACAAGCCGGGTCCAACACGCGGACAGCGCAAAGCTGGCGATGGAACTGCGTCGCCGTCTCGATGGCCCCATCCTGGTCACCGGAGGACAGTTGCTGCGCAATCACCGCCTGCGTGCTCCGCCAGTCTTCTCTCAGCGGCTCCGCAATCGTGGGCAGAACCAGCCGTTCCACATAGGCGCGAGGAGTGTAATGCGCGCCCAGCGCGTGCCGCTCGTCCGAATTCAACGCTCGCTCCAGCAAAGTCCCAAAAATCGCTGGCTCCACGTCGCGCCACTGCGAATCTGCGGCTTCAATCAGCAGCGCCAATTGGTCTGGCGTCAACGGCAACGCCTTCGTGGACTCGAAAAGTCCGCCGTTGAATTGCAGAACATCCTTCCGCAAAATCGGCGAAAACCCGCCGTCGTTCATCGTCTTCCAAAGTGACTCGACGACCGGCGGGAAGTTCTCAACATCATCGCCGAGACTTTGCAGCAGGTTCAACCATCCTCGATCCGGAAGCAGGCCAACATCCTCGGCAAAAGAAGTGAAGATGCAACGCGTCAGAAACTCCGCCACCTCTTTCGCCGTGTAATTCAGCTCAAGGTTGCGCGCCAGCGTGGCTAACTTCGCGGCGACCTCCCGCGTCACCTTCGCCCGCTCCCACGAGGGGTCCAGAGAATGCGGGGTCAGCCAGACCGCGCGCAGCCTGTCCCGAATCTCCTGCTTCTCCAGTTCCTCCAAAAGAATCCGAAAATTCCGTGGACCGGGAAAAGGCAAATAGGCTTTTCCTGTAAGAGAGAAGTCGGCGAAAAGCTCGATGGAGTGCCCGACATCCACCACGATAAGAAAAGGAGGCCAGCCCTCCGAGGCTGGGAGCGCCTTGGCGTACCGTTCGGCCTGCCCGCGCGCCGCTAGCATCGCGGTGTCCCAACCGCGTGTTCCACGCACGGCGCTGCCGCGCTTCATTCTGCGCCGCGGCTCGGGCGTGGCCAGCGCAAAGAGACCCTCCTGGATCGGATTGCTTCCTTGCTTCGCTTCCAGCACGAAGCAACTCCGCCGATAGAGGTCGATGAAATTGGTGGTGCTAGAGCCGTCGAGTTCCGCATAGACGACGGCCTTATCGATTACATAGGTATTCGCACTCTCATCTGCTTGGCTGGGTTCAGGACGCGGCAGGTCAAGATAATCGCAAAGCTCCGAAAGGAACAGCGCATAGTTTGCCCGCTCGGAGGCTGACGATTGCTGCCATCTGTGGATGAAGCCATCTTTGTAGGAAGACAACGGTACCGGCCTCTGATCAATCAGCTTATTCTAGACCACGCGGCAAACGCTCCAGGCTCAGAGATTCTATTTCGCCACCGCTCCCTGGCTGGCGACGGCGTGGATCATCTGCTCCACCTTTGCCGGATCGCCGAGATAGTAATGCCGGATCGGCTTCAACC
>JAJZCA010000066.1 GCA_021798735.1 Acidobacteriota bacterium
TGTCGCAGTCGCGACCATCGCGGACTGCGTTTCTTTGTCCCCCGGCGCGAGCCTGATCAATCGCGCGTTCCTTCGTCGAGGGCTGGAACTGGTTCGCTCGGGCTGCCGTCCCTGCTGGAAGATTTTTTCGGCGGAGGTCGATGGAGAGATTGACGCCGAAACAATTGCCTTCCGCCTGGTGCCCGCCATTGCGGCCTCTGGACGGCTGGATTGGGCGGAGGCGGGCTTTCGTTTCCTGATCGCAAAAACGGACGCGGACGCCGCAGCCTGCTGGAGCCAACTGAAACGCGAGAATTCTGAGCGGCAATCGATTGAGCGCAGATTGCGGGCGCAAGCGTTTCCGCAAGCGGCACGGGTTTCGGGACCGGCCATTGTTCTGTTCCTGGAAGACGGACACTCCGGAGTGCATGGGATTACGGCCAGCCGGGTGGTGGAAGCATTTGGAAAACCTTGCGCGATCTTTGCGCCGCAGGGGCAAGGCGCGCGCGCGACTGCGCCGGCGTTGGCGACGGAAACGAACTCCAGCAATGGCACGGGACTCGCCAGCGGTTCCTTTCGCTCGGTGCCTGGGATCGATGTGCAGCGCGCGCTAAAGGAGATCGCGAATTCCTATCCAGACCTGCTGGTGGCGTACGGCGGGCACCAGGCGGCGGCGGGCGCAACCATCCGCGTCGTCGACATGGAGCGCTTTCGTCAAGCTTTCTCCTCCGCTGTTGCGGAGCAAAACGGGGGAACGGTGGCGACCGGTCCCACCCTGTGGACTGACGGCGAACTGGAGGCAACCGCGCATGATTTGAAAAGCATTCAGACCCTCAATGCAGTGGGCCCGTTTGGGCGAGGCTTCGAAGCGCCGCTCTACTCGGGAACCTTTCGCGTGGCCGCCTACCGCGCGCTGACGAACGGCCGCCATGGACGCCTGCGCCTGAAACGCGCCTGCCTGACATTGGAAGCGATCTGGTTTTCCATTGACGCGGCGCTGGATCGGCCGCCTGCGGTGGGCGACACGGTTCAAATTGCCTATCGCTTGACGCGCCACGAATTTCGCGGCCACGTGGAAGTGCAGGCCACCATTGTCGCCGGAGCATTTCAATAAACTTTGCGTTGAATTTCTGCGCACCTGCCTGCACACGCGGGTGGGGCAGTTTTGGCGCAGATTTACAGTTTGTGCAGGAACTTGCGGTAGAGAGTCATTCTGAACCCTTCTCCTTTGCTCAGTCAAGGCTCCGCGTAGCAAGTGAGGAATCCAGACGATAGCGCATGTAGGCGCTGCCATCTCTCTCTGGATTCTTCGCTGCGCTCAGAATGACTCATCTCATTTTTGAATCAAGTATCGCTACATCCGCTCTACATTGCCGCAATCTGCATGGCGACGAAGTTGTAGCTTCCGGCGTTATAGAACAAATAACCGTAGACCTCGACATTCTGGCCACTTGAAACGGAACTAGCTCCGTTGAGTTGCGTTTGCGATGTCTGATATACGGCGACGCTGGTCGCTCCTGTCAGCAGGGTAAAGGCCGAGTCCGACGCGAGGCTGAGCGTGAAGCTGCTGCCGGAAGCATTGGCGACGGTCCCGCTGAGGCCCTGCGGCTCCAGCTCGACGCCAGCCGCGGTCATACTCCCCATGTTCATGAAGCCGCCTCCACCCATCATGCCGCTGCCGGAGGACATGGCTCCCGAGCCTGCCGCTGCAATGTTCTGACCGGCGGCCATGTGAGACGCGTCGAAGTGCGGCGTAATCGACAACCCGGACATCGATACACCTGCATCGTCAATGCCGTAGGTAGCGCTGCCGCCGAGGTTGACCGTCATGCCATTAGCAAGCAGCGACGCCATCATGCCCGCGCCAATGCCATTGTTGGGAAAGATCGTCATAGTGGTCGCAGGTGTGCCAGTGGTCGCGGTGATGATGCCCACGGGCATCACCCCGGCGGAGCCCATCATGGCCGTGACTGAATTTGCCGTCCAGGTCCCACCGGGTTGCAGTGTCGCGTTCACCGTCATGATCTGGCCGTTGCTCATCATTCCCATGTTGGACATCGTCTGTCCGTTCATCCCCTGGTACTGCGTATTGCTGCCGGTCGCCAGGGACATCGACATTCCCTGCAGCGTGCCCATGGTAAAGGTGCTGCCGGATATGCCCGTAACGTTGCCGACCAGATGCATCATGCCGCCTTGTTGCGGCGTAGCATTGGCATTGCCAGTAGCGGTTTCTACCGATGCGTTCATGTTTGGCGTAAAGGCGATCCCTCCGCCAGACCCAGTCCCCACGGAAGTGGCGAGATTCAGATCCAGGTTTATCACCATGGCGTTGCTTCCCACGGTGAGCGAAGTGCCTAACGGGATACTGACCGTCATTGGCGTGGAAAACACTTGCTGTGCCTGACTATGCGACGATGTCATGGAAGTGACGGTCGCCGAGGACAGGGTGATGGACACCGCGTTGTATGTTCCTTGCGGAATGGACTGCATCATGAGCGGGGCCACCGCCCCCCGCAAGTGTGCCAGTTCCATGGTCATGGGCGAGGCGATGGTCAGGGGTACGCTGGCGCCGGATGTGTTGGTCAAGCTGATGGCGCTGATGGTGACCGCGCATTCCAGTACCGAATCGGAAGGGGTGTCGCCCATATTCACCAGCACAGCTGTCGATGAAGCCGGGGGCGTTACGGGCGACGTTGTGCCAGAACCGGAACCACCGCCGCACCCAATTGCGCTTGCGGTAGTCATTGCGAGGGCCAGCAATGTACATGTGGTCCAGCTTCCTGCCATAGATCGTTTCATGGTCCTTCTCCTTATCAACACCTATCGAATCCCGGGCAATGAAAAAATCGCCTTTGGACAACTACTCTTCATCACTGCAAAGATCAGTATGGGTCTTTTCCGGAGCGTCGGTGTGTGATCCGAGTCACGCCCGGCGATATAGATACTCCACGAATTTCGCGGCCACGTGGAAGTGCAGGCCACCATTGTCGCCGGAGCATTCCAATAAACGGATTTTCTATCGGCGTACGCCGAAGATGGCGGGATGGCACAGCCTTTTCCGAAAACCGCGCCCAGATAAGTTACTGTGCGTTGCCAACGGTCCGTTGCAGATATGCCTTTTGCATTACGAAAAGGCCTGCTTCTTCTGGCCCTGGTCGGAGATGGGTCCTTTGCGGCTGTAGAAATCCCGAATGCCGGGAAGTTCTCGCAAGGGCGAGCGAAAATCGACCAGGATCCCCGGACAGATGCCGCGCAGATGTTTCACGCCGCGCAGCATCGTCAACTGCTGGCGGTAGACGTTCGCCTGAAACTCCTCGCTCCAGCGGGTCGGCGTGGAAGCCGGCCTCCGCGCCCGCGCCAAACTCACTCAACAGCAACGGCTTTTGATAGATGGAGGCGATTCTTATTTTGGCGATGTCTTGCGGCGTGTCTTGATACCATCCCGCATATTCATTGAAGCTGGCAACGTCAAGAAACGCGGACGGACTGAGCGGAGAGCTGGAAACCCACCAGAAGCATCGCTGCCAGGGTTGCGCAGCGGCCGACGCGAATTGGAGTAGAAATTTTCCGTGTCCTCGTCAATCTCCCTGCAACATGCTGCAAAACGCCGCCACCCTGGCCGGCAGCGGCGTACTGGTTGCGTTGGAGACGTCCTTACTTCTTTGAATGCGCCGGCAAGGGTTGCAGAATCCGATCCAGCATGTCGGGCTTCGATTCGACGCGCTGCAAATGCGGATAGCGTTCGCCGCCGTGATAGTCGATTTTCACCACGCGGTAGTAGCCGGTGTTCTCGACGATCAGTTCCATCGGCGTCTGCGTTGTTTTGGAGTTGCGAATGGCATCGTGCATCAGAGCATCGGTATAGGCGCGTCCGTTCACAGCGACGATGGTCATGCCCGGCCCCAAATTTGCCTTGTATGCGGGCGAATCCAACAGCACATCTCCCAGCACTCCCTTGTGGGAGATATGAGCGCCGAGCGAATACCACGCATCGACACCCGTCAGCGCTTCGCGCACTTGCTCCATGGAGTTCGCCGTATCCGTATAGACCAGGCGATACCCTCCATTCTCAATGCCGCCCAGCGGAGCATGATCGACCTTGGTCGTCAGCCGCTCGGTCAGGAAGCCGGCCCAATCATACGGCTGCACTGCGTTCAGATTGCTCACCACATCCTGAAACGTATAGGGCACCGTGATTGGCCCGGTATTTCCGTCGAGGCCAAGAAAGCGCGCACAGAAATCGTTCAGCGATTTCTTGTCATGGCTTTGCTGGCGAATGATGGTATCCGCCTGCAGCCAGAGCAGTTCTCCTTCCGGATAATAGTCGACGCTGCGGCGCCAGTTGCCCCACTGACCGCTGGTTTCATACAGAGTTTGCGCCGCGGTGGCCGTGTCCTGCAGGTCGCGCCAAGTGCGGCCGGGTCGATTGTCGAGCATCGCCGCCGAGTTGGCCAGCGCCTCGCGATACTGATCTGGCGTCCACAGGCCGCTGCGCGCGGTGAGCACGTCGCCAAGGTATGTCGTCAGCCCTTCGTACACCCACAGCAGATTGCCCTTCATCGGCGTCTGGAAATCCGGCGACAGTAATCCGGCGGGGCGGCGATATTTTCCATTCCACGAGTGTGTAAACTCGTGCGGCAGCAATCCAGCTTCCAGGACATCCAGATTTGGATCGAGGAAGGTCTTCTCGGGCACGCGGTCGTCGTTCGACTGATGATGTTCCAGCCCAAAATGCGCGACCTGATCGCTGAGCGTCATCAGGAAGTGGTAGCTCCCGTAGTGATGCGACTGGTAGAGCGCGCTGGCTTGCCGGACCAGGTCGTTGAATCCCGCCAGCATTTGCGCGGGGACTTCCAGGTCTTCCGGACCGTCGGCGGCGAGATCGAGATAATGCTTGGGAGAAATCTCCGGCGCTAAGGGAATTTCCTTGAAGTAGCGGCCAGAAAGTACCGGCGAGTCCACGAGTTCATTCAGCGGGACGGTGGCGAACTGCGTCGTCGCGCCTTGGCTGCTAGTTGAAGTTAGCGCGGTGGCAAACTTCCAGCCTTCCGGCAGCGTCACGCTGGGCGTCACCAGCACGTCCTTCGCGGAGCCCGCCTGCGGCCACAGCATCACCTCATTCCAACTGATCATCGCGAGATTTTCGCTGGTAGAAGCGCCAGCGGAAAAACCAACCGGTCCCGCGGTCGCCAGAAAGTCATCGTGCACATGCAGCTCGGTGACACCCTGCGGCACATGCACGTGGAATTCAAACATGTTGACGCTGTCGCGCACCCAGGGAAGGGTCTCGCCATTCGCCTTGATGACGATGCCAGTCAGGTCGCCGATGGGACCGGAGGCTTCATGCTCGCCGGGAATCCATTTCGCGTACACCAGGGTCAGATCGCCGGGCTGAACCGGAATCACGAGATCCGCGTGCAGCATTTTGCGCGGCGCATCGGTTGCATCCACGGTAATGGCGATGGGCGTCGCGGAAGCGGACGGGCTGGGTTGGGCAGCGCTGGACTGTGCGAAACCAATGCACGAGAACGTGGCTGCCAGGGCAAACCCGGCCAAAGCAAAAGAAGCTGTTGGGCGCATAGAACTCCTGAAATTTACACGATGAAGGTGACAGAACAGTGTAAAGCAGCGCGCCACAGATGAGGCAGAAATGCCGTCTAACGCTGGCTGGCTTCGCGCGCGAGCACCTTCGCGTTGAACTCCGCGGACTTGCCTTTCGGGACAGTGAGCGAAGTCCATTGGGTGTGCTGAAAATGTTTGGCCAGCAGAACAATCTGGCCGCAATGGTAGGAGTAATGCGCGACCTGGCGATTGATGGCCTGCATGACGGAATGGGCCTCGCCGCGAATGGGGACGGAGCGGTTCAAGTCCGCATCCGTCAAGGATTCAAGAGCCTGGAACATGCAGTCCCAGCCCTCTTCCCAAAGCTGCATCAGGGCCACTCTGGTGGCGGGCGGCTGCTCGAACTCGCTGTCGCGATTGCGCCACGGTTTTTCGCCGTCCTCCGACAAAAAGTTCGTCCAGCGGGATTTCATGTTGCCCGCCATATGCTGCATCACGACGGCGATGGAGTTCGCATCCTCATCAAGCAGTTGGTACAACTGCGGCTCCGTCGCTTGCGAAATGGCGCGCTCCGCAAGTTTCTTGTAGTAGCGCAACAGATGGATTGAATCTTCAAGATAGGAGGTTGTGAATTCGAGTGCCATGCAAGAACCTTAACCTCCGCCGCATTCGCAAACGGCGCGATCCTGGGACGGCGCTTGCGGGCGGCCTGGTACAGATCGTAGTCCAGTTGCAGCCCTAACCGAAATGCCGCATGAGTGCCCAGCGCGTCAGACAGCTTGAGGCTCATATCCGCGGAAATTCCGGATTTTCCATTCAATATCTGGAGAGGGTTGTGCGCGACACACGCAACCTTTTCGCGGCTTCTGAAACCTCGACGGTTCCAAGATATTCGCGCAGCACTTTGCCGGGATGGGGCGGATTGTGCATCAGCATGATGGTTCCCATGATAACCGTCAGGGTTGCCGCAGTGGTACCCTACCGCCATGCCGCGCGGTTTTTTTATTACGTTTGAAGGGCTGGATGGCTCAGGAAAATCCACCCAGCTCCGCCTGTTGGCTCGCACCTTGCAAGCGCAGGGTCGAGCTGTGACGACGACACGACAGCCGGGCGGCACAGAGCTGGGCGATCAGGTTCGCGCGGTGCTGCTGAATTCTTCGACGCAGAATGTCGCTCCGCTGGCGGAGATGGCGTTGATGTTTGCGGACCGCGCGCAATCCATCCACGAAATTATTCTGCCCGCGCTGGCAGAAGGAAAGATCGTGCTGTGCGACCGATTCACCGATTCCACAGAGGCGTATCAGGGGGGTGGACGTGGCCTGGGCAGTGAGCCGGTGCTCCAACTGCATCGTGCCGTGTGCGGCAATCTGTGGCCGGACCTGACGATCCTGCTGCTGCCGAGCCTCGAAGCTTCCCTGGCCCGGGCGCGGCGACGAAATGTCCGGCAAATCGCGCACGGAACGGACGAAAATCGATTTGAAACCGAGGGTCGAGCTTTCTACGAACGCGTGTTTTTGAAGTATCAGGAAATTGCCGCGCGGGAGACTTTGCGTGTGGTCACAATTGCGGAAGATGCGTCGGTAGACACAATCGAGAAGCGTATCGTGGAAATTGTCGAGCAACGACTGGCTCGCTTCGCTACATCTTCTTGATCGAGAATGCGAGCGCGATCCGTTCCCAACTTCCCTTCATGACCAGCCAATCGCCACCTGCAGTACCAACTCCCACACAAAACGACCCGCGTCGCCAACAAAGCGAATTCAGATTTCCGCCCGGCTTGCAGCGTAACCTGCCGCTCTATCTTTTCCGACGATTTTTTCGCCCTGGAAATCCAATCCTTTTGTTTGAACACCTGGCGAAAACCTTCGGCCCCGTCTCCCATTACAAGCTGGGCGGCAGCAACATCGTGTTCATCAACGATCCGGAATCGATCCGGGAGATTCTCATCACGCAGGCTTCCTCCTTCATCAAGGAGCGCACGCAAAACCGCATGAAGATTCTGCTGGGCGAAGGGCTCATCACCAGCGAGGGAGAATTTCACATGCGGCAGCGCCGGATTGCAGCGCCATCTTTTCATCGCCAGCGCATCCAGACGTACGCCGAAATGATGGTCGAACGCGCCGCAGCCATGCGCACAAGCTGGCAACCCGGGCAGACCTTCGACATGTCCGCCGCCATGATGGAGCTGACGCTGGAGATTGTCGCGCGCACGCTGTTCGCAACCGACGTGACTGCGGCAATCCGAGAGATCAACGACGAGGTGAACGTGATCATGCGCCTCTACAACTACCTGATCGCGCTGCCCAGGGCGGAGAGCTATCTTCGCTGGCCCATCCCCGGCCTGATGCGTTTTCGCAAAGCGCGGGCCAGACTGGATGCCCAGGTCTATCGCATGATCGCGGAGCGGCGCGCCTCCAACGAAGACCGTGGCGATCTGCTCTCCATGTTGATGGCCGCGCGGGACGAGGGCGAAACACCCGCCGACGCGGGGCACAAGCCATCCGCGCCACAGACGGGGATGAGCGATCGGCAACTGCGCGATGAAGTCATCACCATTTTTCTTGCCGGATATGAGACGATCGCCAATGCGCTGACCTGGACGTGGTATCTGCTATCGGAAAATCCAGCGGCAGCAGAACGAATGCACCGCGAAATTGACGAGGTGCTGCAAGGCAGGATGCCGACGCTGGAAGACGTACCCCGCCTGCGCTACACGGAGATGGTGTTCGCGGAATCGATGCGGCTCTATCCGCCAGCGTGGGCCATGGGACGGCAATCCACGCAGATCATCGAGCTGGGACCCTACCGCCTACCGGCGGGCACATACTTCTTCTTCAGCCAATACATTCTGCAGCGGAGCGAAGAATTTTATCCCGATCCGTTGCGCTTCGATCCGGAGCGTTTTACCCCGGAGCAGAAAGCGGCGCGGCCACGGTTCGCGTATTTTCCGTTTGGGGGTGGTTCGCGCCAGTGTATTGGCGAGGCTTTCGCATGGATGGAAGGCGTGCTGATTCTGGCAACACTGGCGCAGCGATGGAACTTTCGCATGGTTCCCGGCCAGAGGGTCGACGTGCAGCCCAAAATTACCCTGCGACCGAAGTATCCAATGCACATGGTCGCGGAAGAACGTGATTCATAGAGCGCTCCACAATCGGATGGCGCATTGCCGTCATCCTATTGAAACCGCCGGGCTCGGGCCACACAATCAGTCGACGCACTTCACGCTTTTGTCTACCATCCGTCACGAGCAGGCAGTAGAGTATTTTTGTCGCGTGCAGAGAACCCACCATGCAAGCAAGCCGTATATCGGCATCGCTCGTCCTGATATTTTGCAGTGCGGCAGCGACGGCACAGACTGCCGGCCCCGCCGCGCCGCGAACCTTGCCGCCACTTGTGGGTTCCATCGCGGGACATCCATTCTGGCCCGGTCGGCGACCTTCCGGGTTGCGCCTATCTAAGGTTGGAACGGGACCTGCTCGGGGACCGCTTCTCCGTCGGCGCGAGGATCGGTGGCGCCGAAATTCACCTGGCTTTGCCGGTTGTGCTGGACAGCATTGCCGCGGCCCATGTCCTGCGAATAGCGCGGCACGACGGTGATTTCGTGGCCCTGCTGGCGCAGACCATCGATCACCTGGGGCGCGATCCCATTTTCCATTAGAAGCTTGCATCCCGAGAACGAGCGCATGGTAAAGCGAGCCGCCTCCAGCGCCGCCTGAATGTTCATGTGAAAGTCCGCGATGTTCGAGACAAATTGCGCGTGCGCCTGGGCCTGATTGAAGCCGCCCATAATACCGAAAGCAATGCGCGCATCGCCCTTCTGCATGAAGGCAGGAATGATCGTGTGCAGCGGACGGGTGCGCGGCCGCAACGTGTTCGGCTGGTCGGACTTCAAAGTAAATCCGGTGCCGCGATTCTGCAGCACGAATCCGGTCCCGCCTGCGACCAGACCGCTGCCGAAGGCCCCGGCATTGCTTTGGATCAGCGAGACCTCATTTCCTTCTCGATCGACAACGGAAAGATAGGTGGTATCGCTGGACAGGCGCGAAAGTTGACCGCTCAAGTCGGAAGGCAGCACGCTGCACTGGGCGCGGTCCGTGATCTGCGCAGCTCGCCGGACGGCCAGCTTCTTCGAGATAAGTTGCTGCACCGGAATGCGCGAGGCGCGAGGATCGCCGATGTAATGTTGCAGATCAGCGTATGCGAGCTTCTTCGCTTCTATCTCCACATGCAGCGATTTTTGGCTGTTGTGGCCCCACTGCGCGATGGGAAACTGTTCCATGATGTTCAGCATGGAGAGCGCGGCGATGCCTTGACCGTTCGGCGGCATCTCCCAAACCGTCCAGCCATGGTAGGTGGTGCTCACGGGATCGACCCATTCGGCCTGAAAGTCGGCGAGATCATCGGGCTGCAAAAATCCGTGTAGCTGTTGTGAAAGCTGCAGGATGGCGTCCGCTGTCGGCCCTTTGTAGAAACCGTCGCGACCGTTCTGCCCAATGCGGCGCAACGTCGCGGCCAGATCGGGATTGCGAAACAACTGGCCGGCCACGGGCGCTTTGCCGTTGGGAAGAAACACGCGCGCGAAGCCGGGGCTGGCGATAAACTGGGGACCAAATTCCTGCCAGTTTTCTGCGTCAGTCTCAGTGACGGCGATACCCTGCTCGGCGAGTGCCGCCGCTGGCGCAACATCCTCGGCCATTGGAAGTTTGCCGAAACGCTGGCGGAGAGCATCCCATCCCGCAACCGCGCCGGGTACGGTGACAGGGAGAATGCCGGTTTCGGGAACCTCGTCGACGATTCCTTTTGCCTTCAGACTTTCGATGCTCATGCCTTTGGGCGCCCAGCCGCTGGCGTTGAGGCCGTACAATTTTTTCGTCTTCGCATCATAGACGATGGCGAACAAATCGCCACCGACTCCGCACATCATGGGCTCAATGACGCCAAGCGCTGCATTCGCGGCTATGGCCGCATCCACAGCGCTGCCGCCACGCGCCAAAATTGCCGCGCCCGCTTGCGATGCGACGGCCTGGCTGGTCGCGACGATTCCATATTGCGTCATGACCATGGAGCGGGACTGTTCGCGACTGGGCTGGGCGGCGGCCGGCTGCAGGAAGGCGACCATGCAGACAAACATACACGCACAGCAGAGAGTTTTCAGTTTTGCGATCATGAGTAGATGACCTTGGGTGGGAAATCGAGCTGCACGCAATGAGCCCATGATACGACTTGGAAACGCAGATTGGCGTGGGCCTGGGTGCGGTCGTCTTCACGTTCGCGATTCCGTAGCTGCGACCACGAAGATGTAATGCAAGGACGCCGGCAGCGTGATACGAATTGTAGTAGTAGAGGAGGACTATGGCGCAACTGATGAAGACGTCAAATCCAGCGTTGAACTCGCAGATATTTCAAGGAGAGCACGCTGCCTTCGGCGAGTCGATGACGCTGGACGGCACCGTGAATAAAACCGGCATTCTGCTGGTTTGCACGGGAGTGTCGGCGGCGTGGGCATGGCACATATTCATGCAGACGCGTTCCGCGGCCAGCGTGCTTCCGCTGATGTGGATTGGACTGCTCGGCGGCTTGATTTTCGCGATAATTACGATTTTCAAAAAGACTTGGGCGCCGGTAACCGCGCCCGTCTATGCGCTGCTGGAGGGGTTGGCGCTGGGCAGTATTTCCTCGGTTCTGGAATTGAGATATCCCGGCATCGCGATGCAATCGGTGGGCCTGACATTCGGGACGCTGCTGGTTCTGTTGGTGGCGTACCGCTCCGGGTTAATTCCCGTGACGCAAAAATTTCGCCTGGGCATCGTGGCCGCTACCGGCGCGATCATGCTGCTCTATATCGCTGAAATGGTTCTGGGATTTTTTGGCATTCATTTCTCCTCCATCAACGGCAATGGCATGATCGGCATCGGTTTCAGCGTTGTCGTTGTCGTTATCGCGGCCCTGAACTTAGTGCTGGATTTCGATTTCATCGAGAGCGGAGTGCGTGCCCAAGCCCCCAAGTATATGGAGTGGTACGGCGCGTTTGGATTGATGGTTACGCTGGTGTGGCTGTACATCGAGATTCTGAACCTGCTGGCGAAGGTGCGAAGTCGCGATTGAGAGTTCGATTGCTGCTGCAGCGACCGGAAACATATCCTTGGATATCTCTTCTGGAAAGACTTGAGCGCAGCGGCCACGACAGAAACCATCGCGGTGGCGATGGCCTCGCCTGAAGCGGATTCGCGCACGAACCATCCGCGAACTCGGAATCGCGTTGCTCACCCCGCCCCGGCGCGGAAAAAGCGGATGCACTCCAGCGATCGCAGCACGGGAATCGATTTACATCCAGATCGATCGCGCCAGGAGCGACTTTTTCCGGGGTGATTCTGCATTGTTTCCAGTAGCGGGGTTAGAATTTTGTGTTGAGACGGAGAGCGTAGCTGCGAACGGGGCCAATGGCATTGCCGGAAAATGGTGCTGAATCGGACAGCGTGTCGCACAATGCGCGGCAATGACAGAAACGTCCGCGACGGTCCGTCCGACGATGAGGCGAAGACTGTCTTCAATCCACGATCAACGCACCAGGTTCATTTCGCACCGAAGCTCGCGTTAACCTTTTTCGGCGCCACGACAGATGACGACCGGTGATCGTCGGACGAGGGGTGATCGTTGGCTCGAAACTTTGCCCAGGGAGTACCCTTCATATCGGTCAGGCTAGGCTCCTCCCATGTGAATTCAGGGTGTTTTGCCAGGAACGGCCCTACTAGAAAATCCTCGCCGCAGGGCCGATTGGTCCGCGCGACAAAGGACATTTTGCCGATCATCGAACTGTCGGCAGCCTTGGCATTGGTCGCTCCGCCCGGTTCAAAGGGGGGATCGCCCCACTCGGGAATGCCTCGTTTGGAGACATCGACGTGGCCGCAAAGGGTCCGCTCGTTGGCCCCCAATTTACCCGTGTACGCGTCGAAGTGATCGGCCAGGAATTTTTGCGCCAGAGGAGCGTCGATCTGGCCCTTGTCTTGCGCCATCAACTGCTTCCAGCGCTTGTGGCGCGCGTTCGCTGTGTTGCCGGCATCGTTTGGATTGAAGTTCGTTTCTTCCTTGGTGAGGCTGGGATCGCTGGGAAAGTTCGATCCTACAAAATAGCCGTTCTTGGTGCGCCAGAGGCGATGGTATTTCAATCCCAGCTCCAGGCGAGCCACTTCTCCGGTACGATTGTCGGCGATCAGCCAATCGTTGGCGTATCCGCCGTTGTTTCCCGTCACCATAAGCTCTTCAAAGTCGTCGATGTTGGCTGAATATTGCATGGCTTTGCGCGCACGAACAAACTCCGGAACCCCGTTGGGATCGAAGCCATGGAAGCCTGTGATGGTCGTCTCGGTGATGGCCACGCCCGCGGCATTGATGCCAAAATCGTCGCCGCTGTCGATTTTTCCAGGCCACCCATCCATCAGAATGCGATACCCATGCTGCGGAACGATGTCGTACATAATGCGCCACCGCTCTCCCTCAAGAAATGGACTCCATAGGCTGTGGGCGATGACCGGCCTGTGGTCGCGTGTCCAGTCGCCTGTGGCGACAAAGGCGCTGCATCGGCCGCGTGGGCCCAGGCTCGCCACCGCTGTTGGATGTTCTTTGCTTTCCAGATAGGGCACATAGTAATCGTCGGTCTCATTGAACCCGTTGATGGCCACCACGTCCCAGATGTCCATGTCGGTAATGCCGTGCGCCTTGATGCCATCCGCGATGCCTTGCAGCTCCTGGCGATATTCGGCTTCGATATGGGGCCAGTAGACATTCTTCGCCGTCGCCCGATAAAAATCCCAACTGCGATGGGTGGCGTGTGTGTCCTCCAGGCGAATGGCATGGAAGCCATCGTCGATTTCAGGAGCCAGCAAATATCCGTTTCCAAACCCGATCTGATGCGGCGTTCCCTGAAGATGCACATAGATCCAATTTGCCCGTTCGAAGCGGTACGCTCCATGTAGCTGCGGAGGGGTGGGCCGCGCTTGCCCATCGGCAGCCGGCGATTGGGCGGTGGCGAGAAGGAAAGCGAGCAAAACAGGCAGAAGAAAACTGCGGAAGTGAAAGCGCATGCGTTGGCCCCTCCGACTCAGGCTAACGTTGAAAACTCCCCAAGGCAATCCCTAATCGGAGGTGTTCGTCGATTGAAGTTTGTGGAGCGCCGGGCTGGAATCTAAACTCGCGAATACCGTTTTGCAGGGCCAATATATCTTGCATTATGAGTCACTAACGGGAGCGGATCGGCACTCAAAAGTATGGGGAAGTACGCATCGGACACCACGCAATGGGTTGAAAATGG
>JAJZCA010000067.1 GCA_021798735.1 Acidobacteriota bacterium
ATGACAACCGAACGGGGAGAAAGATGTCGATTAAGAGTGATCGCTGGATCCGCGAAAATGCGCTCCAGAACCGAATGATAACGCCATTTAGCGAGAAACAGGTCCGCGAAGGAGTGATTTCTTACGGGCTTTCTTCGTACGGATATGACCTGCGGGTATCCGACGAATTCAAGATCTTTACCAACGTCAACAGCACGGTGATTGATCCGAAAAACTTCGACGAGCGCTCGTTCGTGACCACGCAGGCAGACTCGGTGGTGATTCCTCCGAACTCTTTTGCGCTGGCGCGTTCGGTGGAGTATTTCAAGATTCCGCGAGACGTGTTGACGATTTGCGTGGGCAAGTCAACGTATGCGCGCTGTGGCATTATCGTGAATGTGACGCCCTTCGAGCCGGAGTGGGAGGGTTTTGTTACCCTCGAGATTTCCAATACCACTCCCCTGCCAGCCCGTATCTATGCCATGGAAGGTTTATGCCAGATCTTGTTTTTCCAGTCCGATGAGATTTGCGAAATCAGCTACGCAGATCGTAAAGGGAAATATCAAAACCAGCAGGGGATCGTGTTACCCAAGCTGTAAGTTGCACGGTGGGAGAGCTTGTTTGTTGAACGCCATGAAAGACGGTGCAATGTGCCGCCGCTGAATCCATCTTCACTCCACGCGGTAAGGACAACCTCCGCCGCAGGTGCAGACAGACGGACCGTGGTTCGCCTGCCGGAGGCGCGAATTCGCGTGTATGTTGTGGGACTCGATGCAATGCGCATTGTCGGGTTGCAGGCAATGTTCGAGAAAAATACTGGAATCGACATCATGAAGGAGGGCATTGCTTCTCTGCCGAGTTCTGAACGAGGACCGGATTCAACCGTGAACATGGTGGTCGTGGGTGCGAATGCCGGACCCGATATCTTCAGCGTCATCGCTTCGATTCGCTCAGCACATCCAGATTTGCCGATCATCGTCATGTCCCATGCATCGGGCGGAGAGGCAATTTTAAGAGTGCTGATGCTGGGAGCGAAAGGCTTTCTGCATGAAGCCAGCACGGCGGGACAGTTTGAGAAAGCGGTTCGCATGGTGGCTTCAGGATCGATTTGGGCTCCGCGGCGCGTGCAGGCAGAACTTATTAGTCGGCTGCTGGCGGTTGTCGAGTCTCAGCGTCCCGGTGTTACAGCCGGGGTCAGTTTCACGGGTCGGGAGCAGCAGGTTTTGAATTTACTGCTCGATGGAAGTTCCAACCGGGAAATTGCCCGGAGTTTGAAGATTGAAGAACGCACTGTCAAATCCTACGTGACCAAATTGATGCAGAAGATGGGAGTCAAGAACCGCACCGCGCTTACGATGCGCGCGCAAGATCGATCGACGACCATGTTGTCGGCAGCGCCGTTTCACTTGCCGGGGGAACCGTAGCCGAGCCATAGTGCTGATCCAGCGCCAAAGTGAATGCCAGCGGAAGTCAGTACCGCTTATCTATTCGTAACGTTACGGAAGGGGGCCAACATCCGTACTCTTTTCGAATGTTCTCGATTGGATTGTAATGATTTCACCGACTAAGGATTTGGGAGAATCCGGGGGTTGCAATGAGCAGGGAATCGCGCATTGCAACCCTTTTTTTTTGGCGCTAGCCCTTTTTTTTCAACTCCTTCACCTTTTTTGGCATCCTAGTAATCTGTAGTTGATAAACGTCTATGGAGAGTGCAAGAAGATGGGTGCTCCCATGGATGTTCACACTGAAAAAGGGAGCGAGGAATTGAGATTATTTATGATGAACAAATTTGTTGTAGCCACGTGTGCCGTTGCCGTTACATTCATGGGCTCCCAGGCCTTTGCCGGTTCGAGCCGGCAGCAACTTGCGAGTCGCCTGAATGCCGCGTCCGACGTTATAACCCAGATTGAGTCGATACCTGCCAAGTCTATTCCGATGAGCATTATGTCCAACGCAACCTGCGTGGCTGTCGTTCCTGGATACAAAAAGGCAGCTTTCGTTGTCGGAGGCAGCTATGGCCAGGGAGTCGTTACTTGTAGGACAGGCGACGGTCGTTGGAGCGCTCCGGCGTTTGTACAGATGGCGGGTGGCAGTTTCGGTTTCCAGATCGGCGGTCAGTCGACGGACCTGGTGCTCATCGCTGTCAACCAGCTTGGCATGCAGGATCTATTGAAGAGCAAGTTCAAGATTGGCGGCGATGCTGCAGCATCTGCGGGTCCAGTAGGACGCAATGCGGCCGCAGCCACAAACCTCACCTTGAAATCCGAGCTGCTGACCTATTCGCGCAGCCAAGGCCTCTTTGCAGGGATCGACTTAAATGGAACGGTTGTCAACCAGAACACGGAAGATACGCGTACCTTTTACGGCCATGACATCCCGTTCGACACGATTCTTAAAGGCGATGTAGCGACGCCTCCAGCGGCCCGGCAATTTGTCAGAACCGTGGCCCGCTATTTCCGCAAGTCTCAGTAGCTGAATCACGACGAAGAAAAAGCGAGCCTAAGGGCTCGCTTTTTCTTTTGGGCGCGCCAGGCATGGGCGCGCAGCGCGTAAGCGCAACTGAGGTGGCAGCGGTGGTCACTTTGGAGACTTGGGGGTGAAATTCCCCTGCAGGCCCTGATGGTGGGAACTGCTAGCCGAACAGCAAGGGTGCCCGTCGCAAGGCGGAATCTGAAGGAAGTTGTAGGCAAATCTGCGGCCCGACGAACAGGAACCGAATAGAGGCGGCCTTACTTTAGCGAGAGGGCCACAAGACTCGAAGCCCGATACCATCCGGAAGGTGAGGAGGTAGATTCGGCGGGTATATGCAGGGAAGGTCGCGCGAATTACCCTGGGAAGTCTGTCAGCCTGCCTCGGGCTAACCCGCATCGTAAGCTGCTGGGGCCGAACATCATCAGGACCGGCACGGGACCTTTGGCATCGGTCGGTGTGACGAGCGTCATGCGGAGGTTGACGTTGATGAGCGGATAGGAGGCGTTGTCGCCGTGGCCGTTCAACTCGGTGGCGATGACGGGGTGAAAGCCGACGTTCTCGTTTTCGGCGGCGACGACGGTCCAGGTGACTTTGTGGACATTTTGTGGGACGGAGCCGTAGACGTATTCGTTGAAAGCCTGCACGATTTGCGGGCGACGCTGCTGCCACCACATTTGCGCGGTGGTGACTTTTTGCCCGTTGTTGAGCGTCAGCGCATCCGGCAGATTGGAAAATGGGTTGGCCTTCGACCCGTCGTAATTCGCGTGGTCGGGAGCTTTGGGGTTTCCGTTGAGGCCGGGCCGCAGAGCCTGGATGCCGAGCTGATGCAGCATGTTCTGATGGTCCTGGTCGGCGGTAAAGGTGACAGCAGGGGGCAGCGAGCGATTGGCTGCCGAACTTTGTGCCTGTGCCGGGAAGCTCGATAGAGCGAGTGCGGCGGAGAGGGAAATGGTTGCCGGCGTCGAAACGAAGCGCATGGAGATTTGCATGGGTGTCCTCTGGATGTCCGCGTCCAAATCGATTTAGTTCGGCGTCCATACTAACATTCGATATGGAACGGGCAAAAGAATCTCGCAAAACCGTACATAGGTTTTTGCGGGAGAGGGCTGCAAGTCCGGCGAGATTGAGAGGCGGCGCGTGTATCTGGCGGCTTCTTACGCGTGATACCTATCACAGCCACTCGGCCACCAAGTTGTATATTCTCACCGGTTGACACGCGGACAGTAGGGCAAGTGCAGTTTCTGGAAAGAACAACTCAATCCAGTTTGTCAAAGGACAGCGATATGAATCGATACAAGACAGTATTGGCCACTCTGATGTTTGTCGGTATGGCAACGTGTACCATGCTGGCGCAAAGCGGCGGGGCGGATGTGTACAAAAGCAAATGCGCCATGTGTCATGCGGCCGATGGCAGCGCGAGCTCCCCGGTAGGGAAAATGATGAAAGTGCCATCGTTCCTGACGCCGGAGGCAAAGAAGACGTCGACGGCCGACTATGTCGCCACTGTAAAAAATGGAAAAGGCAAGATGCCAGCCTATGCCAGCAAGCTGTCCGACGCGCAAATCAAAGACGTGGTCGCTTACATTCGCACGTTGCAGAAAAAGTAGTCGTTTCGGGCAATGGGGGAAGCTGGCGGCGCGTAGCAACCTGGTGAACTGTATTTTGTTTGGTTTTCCGCGCAAAGAACGCGGCAGGGGTCAAAGACCCGATGCATACGATTTCCTCCGTACCGACGGTGTTCCTCCACAGCAGTCCGGCTGGCCTCGGGTCTGATGATTTCTGCAGCGGTAGCGCCGGCCGGATGCTTGTATCTGAACTGTTTTCCGCAGGGGTTGCGTTGCGGAGGTGCGAGCGCAAGTTCCACAGCGACTTGTCCGATGCCGCGAGACCTGCGATCGGCACGAGATTGCTGATCGCAGGATTTTTTGTCTTCTTGATGCTGGCGATTCCTCGGGCGTTGCTGGCGAAGGATGCGGACTGCCTGTCCTGCCATGCGGACAAGACGATGCAGGATGCGTCGGGGAAAAACGTCGGCGTGGATGCGACGCTGTTTCACTCCAGCATTCACGGCAGCCTGGCTTGCAGCGATTGCCATTCTTCCATCCACCAATATCCGCATCCGGACCATCCGGCGGCGGTACAGTGCGCGACCTGCCATGCGGACGAGGCGAAGGGGCTTGCGGGCAGTGTCCACGCCAAGGCCGGCGCAAATCCTTGCACCAGTTGCCATGGAAATGGGCACGCAATTTTTGCAAAAGAGGATGTGCGGTCTGCGGTGTATCCGCTGAACATTCCGCGCACGTGCGGGGCCTGCCATGGCGATCACTTGCTGGCAAAGAAGTACGGACTGCAGAATGTCTATTCGGCGTACATGGATTCCATCCACGGGTATGCGGTCAGCAAAGAAGGACTGCTGGTGGCGGCGAACTGCATGAGCTGCCACGGATCGCACAATATCCTTAGCCGCAAAGACCCGCGAAGCCCCACCAACAAAGAGAACATTGCCACGACCTGCGGGAGCTGTCATGGTGGGGTGAAGGCGGAGTACATGAGCGGCGTCCATGGAAAGGCCGTTGCGGGCGGCAATATGAAGGCGCCGGTTTGCACCGACTGCCATACGGCGCACGCGATTCTGCAGCCGACGGTGGCGAGTTTTCGCATGCAGACAACCCCAATCTGCGGCTCGTGCCACAAGGAGCAGATGGCGACCTACAGGGACACTTTCCACTCGCAGTTAGGCATGCTGGGCGGGTATGTGGAGACGGCGCGATGCTGGGACTGCCATGGTGCGCACGAGATTCTGCCGGCATCGGACCCCCGCTCCGCGATCGCATCCGCAAACCTGGTGAAGACCTGTGGCAAGTGCCATGCAAACGCGAATGCCAGCTTCGTGCAATATCAGCCGCATGCGAATCCGCGCAATCGCAGGCTGAATCCGGCGCTCTATTTCATCCAGCTGTTTATGAACGTGCTGCTGTGGAGTGTGCTGGGCTTCTTTTCTCTACATACCTTGCTGTGGTTTATTCGCTCCAAGCATGACCAGCGCAAGAAGAGGGCAACCGGGGAGGCGAAACATGACTGAGCCGACTGAGGCCGCAATCGTGCCCGCAACGCAGCCGGAAGCGAGGAAGGAAGAGAAGTACTATCTGCGGTTCACCTTGCCGCAGCGGTACCTGCACGCGGTCCTGTTCACCTCATTCCTGGGGTTGGCGGCGACTGGGTTGCCGATTCGCTTTAGCGACAATGCAGGGGCGCGACTGGTGGCGCGCGCGGTGGGCGGATTCGGTGCGATTCTTTTCTTCCATAAGTTTTGCGCGATTGTGTTGACGCTGGCGTTTCTGTATCACGTGAAAGACATTGTTGTCCGCGCCGTCCGGCATAAGGAAAAGGGACTTTTCTGGGGTCCGACTTCCATGGTGGCGAATTGGAAGGATGTGAAGGACCTGGTGGGGCACCTGCGGTGGTTTGTCGGACTGGGGCCGAGGCCGCAGTTCGATCGCTACGCCTATTGGGAGAAGTTCGATTACTGGGCGGTTTTCTGGGGGATGGTGGTCATCGGGTTTTCCGGGTATGCGATGTGGTTCGCTCCGTTTTTCGCGAGGTTTCTGCCGGGATGGGCCTTGAATGCTGTTTTGGTGGTCCACGGCGAGGAAGCGCTGCTCGCGATCCTGTTCATTTTTTCCATCCACTTCGTCAACACGCATCTGCGTCCTGACAGTTTTCCGATGGACATGGTGATCTTCACCGGGAGAGAGACAGAAGAGGAATTTCAGAAAAAGCGTCCGCTGGAGTATCAGCGCCTTGTCCGCCAGGGGAAGCTGGAAGCAAAGGTTGCGGACAAGCCGGTGTACTGGTGGGTGAATTTTGCCCGGGTGGTCGGGTTTACCGCAATTCTGTTTGGACTGGCGCTTCTTGTATTAACACTGATCGCCTATTTCGGCACTGTATAGCAAGTCACGCGAGGTAACGATGTTCGGGACACTTGAGAAGAAGCTACGGCCGGTACTTTTCTACGGGAACAACCCGTTAAGCCTGATAGGTGGCGCCATGACGAGCGCTTCGGCGTTCGTCATGATTGGCTTCTGGGTGGTGGCAATTTTTGGTCACGGCGGCTCCCGAAATCCTTATCTTGGCCTGATTTTCGACTTGTTTCTGCCGGCGCTGTTTGTTCTTGGACTGATCCTGATCCCGGTCGGGATCGGGCTGCGGTATAAGCATCTCGCATCCATCGGTCAATTGCCGTCGGCCTACCCGCGGATCGACCTCGCAAATCCTGTTTTTCGCCGCGGCATCGAGGTGGTGATTGCCGCCACGTTCATCAACTTTGTGATCGTCGGCACGGCAAGTTATCGGGGTGTTTCTTATATGGATTCACCGAACTTTTGCGGCCAGACGTGTCATGTGATGGCACCGCAGTGGGCGGCGTATCAGGTATCTCCGCACTCGCATGTGGCCTGCGTGGAATGCCACATCGGCTCCGGAATTTCCGCAGCCGTGGAAGCCAAAATGAACGGCACCAAACAATTGGTGGAAGTTACATTCCACTCCTATCCTGCGCCGATCAAGGCACCCCTTTCGCGCCTGCGTCCGGCACGAGCGACGTGCGAGCAGTGCCATATGCCGACAAGATTCGTCGGCGATCGACTGCTGGTCAAGACTGCGTTCGGCGATGACGAAAAGAATTCGGTCACGCGCACGGTGGTGGTGCTGCATCTTGGCGGAGTCGATTCTCTGTCGCACCTGAGCGGAATCCACGGCCATCACCTGAACAATTTCGAATATGTCGCCACGGACGAGACCGACCAGACCATCATTGCCGTGAAAGCGCACAATGCGGATGGGACTGTGACGGAATACGTGAGTAGCGACTGGAAGGGACCGGTGAAGGGAGTGGAGCGCGTGATGGACTGCATGGACTGCCACAATCAGGCGACCCATATCTTCCAGACGCCGCAGTCGGCCATCAATGAAGCGATGCAGGATAACAGCGTTAGCCCGTCGCTTCCGTTCGTCCATAAGGAAGGATTGCAACTGATCCAGGCGGAGTATTCCTCGCAGACGGACGCTGCCGCGAAGATCACCCATGGAATGGAGCAGTACTACAGCGCGCAATACCCGGCGATATGGAACAGCCAGCGCGGCCAGATAGAACGATCGGCGAAAACCTTAGTCGCGATCTATAAGCGGAATGTGTTCCCTTCGATGAATGTGAAGTGGGGCACCTATCCCGATAACATTGGGCACAACGATTTTCCAGGATGCTTCCGCTGCCACGATGGAAACCACGTGTCGAAGGATGGCAAGACGCTGACGAACGATTGCCGCGTCTGCCATAATCTGCTGGCCGTGGATGACAAAAATCCCAAAGTATTGGCCGATCTGGGCATGCAGTAGCAGCGCACTGGCTGACGACGCGGACGAGGCACTGCGGAGCGCCGGCGCGGGCGGTGCCCAACGGGGGAGCAGTATTACGGGAACCATTTCACCGCAGATGGGCCGGGAGGGACATCGCCGAGGCGCAGATCTCCGGTGTGAGGACATCTGGGCCGGGCGGTTGCTGGGGCGGGGAGGGGAACTGTCGCGCTAAATCTACAGCGGGTTCTGCGACCGCTGGTCATGGGCAGAGTGGCGGGGAGCGGTTTGCCAAGGGGATTCTGCTTTCAGTACCAGGACAGGGCAATGGGCTTCGCAGAGCACGCGATAAGCGTTTCCTGGAATGAACCGGGGGTTGAACGCCGAATGGGCGGAGGCGCCAAGAAGAATCATGTCCGCAGCGTGGTGCTTGGCGTAGGTAAGAATCGATTCCGCCGGCTGACCATATGCGACTTCGCAGGAAGCATGGGCTTTGCGGAGGGGTTTGATTGTCAGTAGATCTTCCAGCATCTTGAAGGCATATCCCCGCGCCGAGACTGTGGTGGGGTGCTCAGGGACGGCATTCTGCAGCACGTGGAGCAGGGTGATGTCGGCGCTGTGCTTTTCGGCAACGCTGAGGGCGAACTCGGCGATCCTACGGGAACTGTGATCGAGGGCGGCGGCAAACACGATGCGTGGATGCCCCTGGACGGACGCATTGCTGGGGACGGCCTTGGGGCCCACGGCAAGCACCGGAATATCAATTTGATGGAAGATGGATTCGGCGATGGATCCGAGAATGTGGTGATGGAACTTCGCCTTTCCATGGGAGCCGGCAATCAGGCGCTCCGCTTTCCATTCGGCGGCGGCGTTGAGGATTTCCTTGACCGTGTTGCCGGTCGCCAAATGAAACGAGCATCGAATGCTTTCGGCTTTGGTTTCGGCGACCACTTTTTCCAATGTTGTCTCGGCAGACGCCCGCATGCCGTCGGCGTCGAAATAGACCATCAAAACGGGATCGATGGGCGCGGCGTTGGGATCGGGCAGGACATGGACAATCTGCAGTTCGGCCTTGTAGGCGAGCGCTTGCTGCTTGGCGATCGGAAGAGTAAATCCTAAATCTGTAAGATCCGTGGCCAGCAGAATGCGCCGTGGATGGGTCCAATCCCGGAACTGTTTGTTGGACATCGGAAACTCCTGAATATCAATTCATTGTGTACGCAGGACATATATCTGGCTGTGCCAAGTAGCACGCATCTTGGTGATGTCCGTCACCGCAAGACCAGCGAAAAGACAGCGACGGCGTTGTTAGAAAGTTCCCAGCGTCGATCGCAATCCCGTTGAAGTTATTCCTATGAAGTCCCGCAGCGGCCTGGACTTCGTTGAGAGGCTCGATACCTTTCGGTTTCGCCAGCCGGTGTCAAACGACAACCGTCGGACGAATTGCATGATGCTCCGCATCGCGATGACGGGGGGCATGGATATCTCGGAGGATCATGGCGGGGCAGCGCGACTTGCGCAAAACAGTAGCCACTAATCCGGGCCGGAGGTGGGCCAACAACTCGCCGCCACGGCGCGCGCTCATGACCAGCAGATCCGCTTGCGAGTCTTCTGCCATGCGAATAATCTCCTGAGCCGGGTCGCCTTCGCGAATTAGACATTGGGGCTTGACCGTCAGCCAGGCCTCGCGGCTCATCATTTTTTCAATGGTGTCGAACTGGCCTTCGGAGGGACTGGCAATCCCTTCTTCTCGCACGGTGAAGATAGTGAGGCGCGCGTGATGGCCGCTTGCGATTTCGCCTGCCAGTCGAGATGCCTCGGTGACTCCTTCGGCGGTGTCGCAGGCAAGCATGAGATGCCTCCATGGAAGCGTTTGTTTTGCCATGGCGGCAGCTTGAGGGCCAATGACGATGACGGGACGGTCCGATTTGCGGATGATGGCCTCGGCGACGGAGCCCAAGAGAGTACGCTCGATGTTGCTCTGCTCCTCGGTGCCGACAACGATGCAGGCGGCGTGGATCTTATCGGCAAGCCGGATGATTTCATGCGCCGGCGAACCAAGAACCAGAGTGCCTTCGACTTTGATGCCGCTGGCATGAAGCAGCCGTGCGGCGGAATTCACGTATTCCTCGAGTTCCAATTCCTGGATTCGCAATAGATCCGGGGAATCGTCGGCGATGATGGGCATGACGTAGACGAAATGCAATGACTGTTGTTCCTGCAGCGCCAACTTTACGGCGTACTCTACAATCGACTTTGACAGCGGGGAAAAATCAATTCCCACGAGAATCGGGCCTTGGGTAAGTACCAGGTTGTTTGGCATACATTTGGCCCCCCTTTAAGCGAGATGATAGGAGCGGCGCAGAGGAAATAGGTGTGATGTAGCGCACATCACCGCGTGATCGCCAGCACATCACCGTCGAGAGCCAGGCAGGGCCTGCGGGAGGGCGCCGCGTAACAGCGGGGATGGGCGGCAACCGTGACGGTCGTCACGCAGGAGCTTGCAGTCGCCACTCTATCCTGAAGAGTTGTCGGCCGGCAGCCGCGCGACCGCACTGGAATGGCGCGAAGCTGCACGGCTGGCGTGAGTTTTTGTTTTGAACTTGAACACCGAGAGATAGAAAGAAGGCACTCAATGTCGACCAGTACCAGTACTGTGGTGAGCCGTTTCGATGTACTGCTGGAACGCGCCCGGCAACTGCCGCCGATTCCCGTTGCGGTCTGCTATCCGCTGACAAAGGTTGCGCTGGCTGGGGCCCTGGAGTCCGCAGTTTGTGGCGTGATCCGGCCGATCCTGGTGGGACCGAAGGAGAAGATACAGCGTCTCGCCGATGCGGAAAAGTTCGATATCGCATCCTGTGAGATGGTCGATGCCGGAGACGAAATTCAGTCGGCAAAGATTTCTGTGGAACTTTGCCGCTCTAAAGGGGCCGACGCGCTGATGAAGGGAAGTTTGCATACGGATGCGTTTATGCGTCCGGTGCTTGCCAAGGAAACCGGCTTGCGCACCCTGCGCAGGATCAGCCATTCCTTTGTGATGGAAACGCCGGCCTACGATCGCATTCTGCTGATTACCGATGCCGCGATCAATATTCTGCCGACGCTGGACGACAAGGTGGACATTGTGCAGAATGCGATCGACCTGGCCCATGTGCTGGGCGTGTCGGTGCCGAAGGTAGCGATTCTGTCCGCAGTGGAGACGGTCCAGTCCAGCATTATCTCCACGATCCATGCTGCGGCGTTGTGCAAAATGGCAGACCGGGGGCAGATTACGGGTGGCATTCTGGATGGGCCGCTGGCGTTTGACACGGCGGTGAGCCCGGAAGCGATGAAGATCAAGCACCTGGTTTCCGCCGTTGCGGGGCAGGCGGATATCGTGGTGGTTCCCGATCTTGAATCCGGCAACATGCTGGCAAAACAGCTGGAGTATCTTGGTGGCGCGAGTCTAGCCGGCATTGTGACGGGAGCGTCGGTGCCGATCATTCTTACCAGTCGCGCGGACTCGGCCAAGACGCGGATGACCTCCGCGGCGGTCGCGTTGCTGATGCATGCGTGGCGCGAGTAAAGGCCCATCGCACGCGAGCATGGGAAAATGCAGGTTCCGTCGCCACGGCGACTGGCGGCGGACGAGACCTGGGGCAGCCATGCGACTTGAATGGGCGGCGCGTGGTGACGAGGCCAGTTCTTTTTCCAATCTTCAGACCAGGCCAGTGAGGAGCGCAAATCCCGTCTAATTTGCCGCAATTGCAGGCGACAGTCGTTCGCAGAACTCAGGCCCCAGCCAGGCGTCGCGCGAAATAATCCAGGAGTGGGTTGCTGGCAGATTGCCGACAACGCGAGCATCGCCCGCTGCTGGGACAGGACACGCCTCGCTGAGCGCCACGGGGTCTGTTTTGTGGGGTCTCACATAGCTGTAGCATGTTCGAGAACGCCGCGAGCATATTGATCGAGCGTGGTGAGGACGATCCCGAATTCTTTTTGGACGCGCGTCATATCGATCGCATCTCCTGCGGAATAACAAAGCATTAAGCCTGCGAAGCTCTTCTGCATCGGGTCCGTTGCACCCTCGAATTGTGCGCGAAGCGCTTCCTCGGGAATGTGCTCGCACTTGAATGGCTTGCCGCCGATTTTTTCAAAGCGGGTCACAACCTGGAGCGGGCTTAACATTTCGGGGCCGCCAAACTCGATCGTTCTGCGTTCCGCGACCGGGTTTCGCAGGGCGAGGACGCATATTTCGGCAACGTCCCGGAACGAGACCCAACTCAGCGGCCGAGTGCCTGGCCCGTAGATACGCGCGGTGGCATTTGCGTAATCGAAACCAAGCGCTGGACCCAGCCATACTTCCATGAAGAAATTTGCTTGAACGACAGTAAAGTTCATGTCGGCAATCGCGTTTTCGACCCGCGCTTTTGCCTCTGCCAGCGGGAATGAGATGCCTGCCGGATGGCGAAACGAGGCGAAGATGAACCGACCGACCCCGGCAGTCTTGGCGGCCTCGACGAGGTGTAGCTGTCCGACTTCGTCGACCGATTCAATCGAGTCTCCTGGCTGCCGGGACAGGGTTGAGGACGCGGTGGAGATAACCGCATCCGCATTGCGGCAAGCGACAGCGAGCGAATCGGGATCTTTCAGGTCGCCGATGCATACTTCGACGCCGTATCCGCGCAGAGAATTGACCTTTTCGGTGGAGCTTGTGGCGCGGACAAGTCCTCTCACCTTTTCGTTTCGCGCCGCGAGCCTTTTGCAAATTTCGCTTCCTACCATGCCGGTGGCACCAACCACGAGAACCATGTCGCCCCTCCTTAGCGCGGTAGTTTACACCCGGTGTTCTCCGATTCCTATCTCTAAAATAAATGGCACAAACACGGCAGGTTTATCGGCATCGGATCGAGTGGGAGAACTCCGATGCGGCCTTTCGACGGGGCTATTTCCTGGGACATTTCCGCTCCCGTCCGCACCGTTTCCGCAACAGACCATTTATCGTAAATAGTAGCGACTATGAGCCAGATCAAGGCGGTACGGGGCACGCGCGATTTGCTGCCGCCGGAAACAGAACTGTGGAATCGAGTGGAGGCAACGGCACGGCGCGTGTTCGAGCGCTATGCGTTCGGGGAAATTCGCACGCCGATTTTTGAAGACACGCAGTTGTTTGCGCGCGGCGTGGGCGAAGAGACGGACATTGTTTCCAAGGAAATGTACACGTGGGAAGATCGTCCGCGGGCGCAGTCGGAAAAAGCGCAGATGCTGACGCTGCGGCCGGAGAACACGGCGGGCGTGGTGCGGGCGTACATTGAGCGCAAGCTGGGCGACAGCGGATTGCTGCAGAAGCTCTACTATATAGGTCCGCAATTTCGCCGGGAACGTCCGCAGAAGGGACGGTACCGGCAGTTTTTCCAGATTGGGGCCGAGGTGATTGGGCCGGTGAGCGCGGGCAGCGAGTCGCCGCTGCGCGACGCGGAAGTGCTGGAGATGCTGGCGACGTTTCTGGATGAGCTGGGCGTGAGCGGCTGGACGCTGGAGTTGAATTCGGTGGGTTCGGCGCAGGACAGGCCGCGATATGTGGAGGCGTTGCGAACGGCGTTGACGGATGTGGCACCGATGTTGTGCGTGGATTGCCAACGGCGGGCGGTCACCAATCCGCTGCGAGTGCTGGATTGTAAAGTGCCGGAGGACCAGGAGAAGATTAACGCGCTGCCGAAGATTGCGGATTTTCTGGATGAGGATTCGCGAGCGCATTTTGCCGCGGTGCTGGCGGCGCTGGATGCATGCGGCGTGCGGTACACAGTAAGTCCGAGACTGGTGCGTGGCCTCGACTACTACACGCGGACGACGTTTGAATTTACGCATGGCGGACTGGGCGCGCAGAATG